>PIXS01000157.1 GCA_003096255.1 Candidatus Bathyarchaeum sp.
CAAACGCAAACAAACGAGGAATAAAAAATGAAAACTAAACAACAACTTATATTATTTGCAACTATCACAATGTTAACAACACTACTAATTCCAATGTTTATTATCGGAATCACACAGGCAGCAGACCCATCAGATTGGTATATGACAACTGAAGGAGTATTAGACACAGACTATTACGACCTATATCCCTACGTAGAAGCAAGCGTTGATTTCGGGCTCTCCAGATACGGTGAAATGATCGACAGCGAAACAAATGTCGGTTTGGAGTATGCAGGTGTACGAGATCCATTTGCAGCCCCCGCTGGATCTGGATTGGTCTCAAAGCTACCGAAAAACGTTTGGATAAACGGCTGGTACATTGACATAACATATAACCACCAATCATGGGGTAGACGAAACGTGTGGGCTGGTGCCCTATTTGGCGACCTCACTGATTATGGTGGACCTTGGATAAGAGTTGACAAGACCTATGACACCTCTTACTCTACTGAAACTGGCGAGACGTTCAAGAAGCCAGGGTTTGAGGTCGACGAAAGCGGCGCTGTAATCGGCAGTACCTTGATGTACGGTGGCAGAAAAACTAATGGCACCGCAACCACTGGAGACATTCAAGTACTGTATGATGGACCACGGAAATTCGTTGCTATGGTTTCTAACCGCATCTACGACTATCATCAGCCATCTCATACAATGCTAGCCCTTGTTGATGTGAAACTAACGTTCATTTTTGACAAGGTAGACAAGCAAGTAGTAATTCTCAAAGACGTTAAACTACTTGATCAACCCAAATTTGTCATGCAACCCTTAACCATAGAAATATCTGAAGGAGAATCAATGGTCGAAGTTGAAATTCCTGCCGGTTTGCTAATACAGTTTAGTAACCGGGAAGAATGGGACTTAGGTTCAGCACCAGAGTACACTAGCTATGCACACTACTACACTGCAGGCGGTGTAGATGATGAAGCATTAGACACCGCTTATAACGATGATTGGACTTTGCTTCCGACGCTTCCTGGTAATTACACGTTAGACGGCACTGAAATGGCACTTTATGGTAGTGAACCTACAAGTGCTGGTACTTATGATGTGGCTCAAATAGTCTCTAATGACGGAAATTATGTTGGATTTGTGGCTCACTGGCCTAGTGTAAGCGACTGGACTGTCAATGCTGGCGACGATGACATTTGGTGGAAACGTATGGTTGCTGCTGATCCACACCGTGTGGATGGTACTACTGAACCGTGGTTAGCTCCATTGACCGTGGGTGAATGGGACTTCATTCTGGCTGAAAGTGAAGAACTTGGTGTGCCTGTTGCTGAACAATTCAGAGGTGTATCCGTTTATGGTGTTACAGACCGCAACGACGGCGACGATGCAGACTATGGTAGCACTAACGTGATTGACACGGAAGCAATGTATCAACTGGACAAACACTTTAACCCATGGAGTTTAGTAGATGCAGTAACCAAGGACATCAAGGACACCTCAAGATGGTGGGATGAATTCACTGGTCCTAGTTACACCTTTGATCCCGTCGCTATTGCTGTCACTGATGCGGATTGGGACGCCTATGGCGCGTTCTCTGAGCGCGTAACTGTAAAAGCCACTGGTCAACTAATTCCAAGGAGCCAATACACGTTCACGCCTAGTGGACTATCTGGATTAACCTCTGGTGTTGATTATGTGGTTCGCTGGTCATCAGATGTCTGGGTTGAAACAATCGACTACGTAGATTATGGCACTGGACGTTACGAGTGGACAACTATCGGCAGAGACGCAAAAACTATTGACTCTGCTGGTGCATCACTGGTAACTGCTTCGATTAAACAAAAGAACATCACCATCGGTTTGGCTGGTGCAGATATGTGGGACCTTGACATTACTATGCAGATGCCCAGTGTAATGTACCAGTTTGGCGTGGGTGACACTAAAGAGGACTACAAGGACGTAATCGGACGAGCAGCACTGAATGACAACTGGTGCACTAACTGGCCTGTTACAAGCTCCAACATGATTGGACTTGGTGGTCCAGTTGCTAACATGTTCTCATACTACTCAAACGACTTCACAGACGCAATCTATGGTATGCCTGAATACTCTGTAGGCTCGCCATACTCTGGCATGATAACTGGGTTGGCTTGCTGGCAAAGATATTGGGATAATATCGTTGATGGTCCTAGTTGGAACGTGTACAGTTCGTACGACGACCCAACCGTTGGTTATGCTGTAATCTCAACATACATTGACAAAAACGGCACAGAAGTCTTGGTTGTTTGGGGTCACTTTGGCAGAGACACCTACTATGCTACACAATGGCTACACGGAAACGCTGCACGCAACATGTCTCCTGGAATCGTTCAATTACAAGACGCTCCGCCTGGTCTGACATCAATAATACTCCGAATAGACTATGGTTCAGATCCAAAGCATCCGACATTCTGTATTCCTGAATGTTTGGGAACTATAAGTGAAACATTGTGGTATCACGAAGGTACGGATGTTAGCAACCCGAACAAAGGTGGAATACACGACCCGTAACCTGCCGATTATTACTCGGCAAACTTCCCTTCTTTTTATTTTTTTATAAATTAATCTCGATTCTTTACCGCGTTCTGTCTTTGCTTAGTTTGTTGCCTTTCGGATAATGCACAAAACGCCGTCTTTGATTGGGATGAGTTTTGTTTCGTACAACGCTTTTTTACTGTTTGCAAAGGCGTAATCCTCTGTAATTGTTTCAGGTTTGCCTGTTTTTGTAACCTGTTTTAATGCTTTAAAGAGCTGTGTTTTTTCAAAACCTGCAAGCAGGTCTGTTAGTTTTTTTTGTTGAATTTTTTCTTTTGGTGTTTGCAATAGGTCTGCTGCTGCGTTGTTTGCGGATGTGATTTTGTGTTTTTGGTCAAGAACAATTACGCTTTCTGGTATGTTTTGGAGCAGTGTTTGGTGGAGTTGTTTTGTTTCTTGTAATACTTTCTCTATTTTTTCGAGTTTTGTGATGTTTTCTAGGATTATTGTTACTCCTGGTAGCCCGTCTTCGAAGGTTGTTGAGATTAGTTTGATGTTGAAATGGTAGTTTTGTTTGTTTGCTGTTAGTTCTATTTTTTGTGCGGTTCCTTTTCCGTCAAGGGTGTCTTTGAGTTTTGTTGTCATTTCGGTTGTTTTGAATATTTGTATGGGTATGTCTTGGATTTTTTGTCCGATGATTTTGTCTTTTTTTGTTTTTATGAGGTTCGCAAAGTTGTTGTTTATTTGGATTATTTTGAGGTCTCTGTCCAGGATTAGTATGTAGTCTGACGAGAAATCCAGCATGGTGGACATGGGAACCCTTTGTGAGATGTAGAAGACTTTTGCTGGTCCGTAGGATTTCATTTCTACGTGTCCTGATATTAGTAGGACTTCGAGGTATTTTGCGACGGAGTTTCTGTTTAGGTCTATCTCTTTTGAGATTTGGGTTACGGTCATTCCCCGTGGGTTGTTTCGCAGTGCTTTTGTTATCAGGGCGATTTGTTCTTGGTCCATGGTTTGTTTTATGTTGGTTTTGTTTTTAAGCGTTACGGCTTTGTAATGCGCTTATGCAATGCAAAAGCGTAATGCTTATATGCCGTACATTGCTAGTGATATTACAGGATGTGCAGTAACCCTTGGCAAACCCAATAACATACCAACACGAGCAATACGCACCTGAAAACCCCAAAAAAATTCAAGGGCAAATCATACGTGGACTACGGTACTTTCTAGTGCTCCACATTCTAAAACTCCAACCAATGCACGGATACAAAATAATAACAGTAATCCGCAAAAACTTCGGAATATACCTAGGCCCCAGCAGTATTTACCCCCTCCTACGTGACCTTGAACGCTGGAACTACCTAGAAAGCGAATGGAGAACAGAAGATTTCCACCCCAAAAGAGTTTTCAAACTAACCACTCAAGGACAAAACCTGTTGCGTTTCATCGAAAATTCAGTTGGACACATGATAACTGGACTGCGAATTAACGGCAAAACAAACCAGGACTGAAAAAAACAGTCACACTTAATACTCAGATTTCCTTTCCTTGCCAAACTGCGGCAATTGGTTGCTGCGCATTCAACTGAAAAACTAAGAGACGTGAAAAAACATGCCTGTAAAAGGATATGACTCAGTAAATCTGCCAACCGGACTATACGGCAAAGTGAAAGTTCTAGTAAAAACCCGCGTAGACCTAGGCTACCGAAGCGTAACCGAGTTTGTTGCAGAAGCAGTAAGAAAACGAACCGAAGAAATCGAAAAAGCAAACAACCTTACAACACAACTACATGAAAGATTGTCTAAAGAAAAGTAATCCAGTTTTTTCTAATCTCTATTTAGCCGTAACAAGTTTAGTGCCACAATACGGACAAAACTTGTAATGGTCAGGAAACGTTTGATGGCTACAACCAAGAGGGCATTCTCTCAACGAGCTTATCCTCAATTACTATTTGCTCAAAGTAAGATATAATATCAGTGGTAGCTGAAACAATAAAAACTGGTTTTTTACCATTCAATATCCTTTTCTGCGATTTTGCCCCAACACTTTTTGCATATTGGAACACGCTTATTTTTGTAAAAAATGTAAACTTCAATATCGCCACTATCACAATGTTTTTTCCATGGATTCTTGCAATGCTCGTAAGTTTGACTTAATACTGCCAATTTAACTCCCAATGCTTGTTTGCCAAGTTTACATTTAAAACACGCTTCGCAACGACAATCAAAAGTGGGGAGAGAAAAGTGAAACTAATCTATGTTTTTTCCTCTTGTTGCCTGCTTTGTTTTATGCTAAAGATTGCGGTTACTGCAAGGTATACTCCCGCGGCTACGATTCCAAGTATTCCCCAGTAGAAATACGGCTTTTCGAAGTGTTGTATTTGAACGTTCACTGTCAAAAATCCGTTCCACTCCCAGACATCGTTGTTTGTAATCTCGAACTTGTAAGCACCCTCTTGGGCGATTGGGACTAAAATTGAACTGGCAATACCTGTGCTGGCAAAGAAGCTGTCCTGTGTTATTATCCCGTTTGGTGAAGAAACTTTCACTTTAAGATTTGATGGGTCAGTTCCTGACTTCGGAATAGAAACAATTCCTAGGCTTCCTATTGCTACTGTGATGCTGTCGTTAAGTGAAGTATGGTTTCTTGTTTGAATTGTGATTAATCGTTGTTCTGGAGCAACCTGTGGTATTGTACGGTTAAATCTTGAATCAACCCAAATCACAGCCTTGTCCGTAACTGTAAGCGAGTTCTCTAGTTTTGGTATCGTGAACTTCCATGAATCAAAAATGCCACTTATGCTTGTTCCGTGGTTCTGTGGTGTCTGCGAATACTCTATTTGTGCTGTAACCTCAAAAGTTTCGTTAGTACCAAGATTGTATGGAATGTTACAGTAGACTGGGGATAAAAGATTAGCAGTCGAACTTGTCGAAGTGAACGCCAGACTGGAATAGGAAACAAAATGAATGCTGGCAGCAAGGAGAACTAACGCCAGAATAATTGGATATGCTTTGGCAAACAGTTGTCGTGGCTTGGTTTTACCTTTGGATTGTTTTGGTGTTTGTTCTTCAACGCCCCCCATCAGTTTTACTGCTGCCTCTCCGAAACTTGAGAGCTTGTAGTTTCCGTCTTTAGAATGAACGGTCAAGTCTCCTAGATTCTCAAGGTGGTAGCTTAAGTGTCCACTGTCTATGTTGAGTATGTCCAAAATTTCAGAATAGGTTAATGGTTTTTCTGCGAGCATTCTCAGAATTCTTCTGCGTATGGGGTGCTTGAGGGACGTAAAAATCAGCGAATAGGTTTCTTCCTCCAGTTTGTCTTCAGCCATCTTTTTAGCCTCTGGTCAAAAGATTGGCGAAATACTATTGAAAAGCATTTTTGTGAAGAAACTTTTACAAAAAACGTGTAAAACAAATTTTACAAACAAAAAACTGTGAATCAAGTACAAAAAAGAGTCAACAAAACCCGCTAATACTTGTCTTGCTACTTGATTTTGTCTTTTGAAACCTTTCCCAAGTTCACAACCAAATCTTTAGTCTTCTGGATGTCTTGAAGGTAAACAAACTCGTCGACCCCGTGGTATCTGGTGTCTGCCCTGATTGTCCCGTAGCAAACAACTGGAATCCCGTTTTTGGCAAAAAAGCTCCCATCGTTTCCACCAAGCTCTGCAGCAAAAGGCAAACTTTCCCCCGTAGTTTTCTTTATGCTTTCAGAAACCGTCTGCACAAAGGGCAACTCCTGAGGCGTGTGATAACCCTGCTGCCTGTTTACCAGCTCCAAAGATGCGTCAACACCAGTTTTGTTTACTGCTGATTCGAAAAATTTCTCCAGCTCTGTTACCGCTTGGTCGATAGGCTCTTCAGGTAATAGTCGGCGGTCAAAACGAAACTCGCAATTACCTGGAATAACGTTCTCTTTTTCTCCTGCTATGACCATAGTTACGGAATATCTGCCCCACACAAACTTGTTTGGAGAACCAGGAGGAGCCTGCAGAACTGACCTTTTTTGTTCCACCATTTTTTTGTAGTTCTCAAACTCTGCCATCAGTTTGACTGCTTCGTTTACAGCGTTTTTAGCATTGAATGGATAACCTGCGTGCCCCTGCTTTCCGTTCACTGTTACTTTTCCCCAAATAATTCCACTAGCACCCAAAAACAGGTTTTCTGGTCCCGCATCAACAATTAGGGCAGCATCTCCTTTCAACCCGTAATCTGTCATCACGTAGTCTACGCCGTATCTGCCGCCTATTTCTTCGTCAACCCCCGCTATCAACTTGAGATTAATGTCAAGCTCCTTGCCACTTAACTCCCGCAACGCCCCCATGACCGCGGCGATTCCCGCTTTGTTATCCGCAGTGCCCCTTCCGTAGGCTTTTTCGTTCTCTATGGTCAACTTAAACGGGGGATACTTCCACCCTGTACCTGCGGGAACAACATCAAAATGGGACTCCAAAAGCAAAGTAGTATCCGAACCACAGTCAAGGGTAACAATAACATTAGGACG
>PIXS01000158.1 GCA_003096255.1 Candidatus Bathyarchaeum sp.
AGTTCTCCGCCTAGCAGCGCTATCATCGAGTCGGGCAGGCTGTTGATGTAGTCTTCCAGTTGGCTGAAGTCCAGCGAATTAAACATGGTGATAACGTAGAGTCCCATCAAACCGACGAGAACGCCTACACCTATGATGGACCATTTCTTGTCGAAAACGTCTTCTTTAGCTATGTTAAAGGGCTTCCACATTTACGCCACCTCCCCTTTGTTGTTTATGCTATTCTTGTAGGGTGACGCCTGATAATATTCCAGAAAAATGTCCTCCAAACTGGAGTTTCGGACATTAACATCCCTGAAATCAACAGTCTGCAGCCACGACAACACGGCGTCAAGATTGCTTCGGCTACAAACGAAACTCAGCTTCGAATCCTGCACACTCACGTTTTTGGCTGTCTTCGTTAATTGAGCGGGAAGCTTTGTGTCGGCTAAGGAGGCTAACTGTATTTCCACGTGTTTGAAGGCGAGTTTCTTGAGTTCTGACAGGGTTGAAACTTCGATTAATGCGCCTTTGTTGATTATTCCTACGCGGTGGGCGACTTTTTCTACTTCTTCTAGCTGATGGGAGCTAAGGAAGACTGTGCAGTTAGATTGCGCCTGTTTTTCAGCTAGCAGCTTGTAGAACTCGTTTTTGATTAGCGGGTCCAGTCCTGATGTAGGCTCATCCAAAATTAGTAAATCTACGTCGGGGACTAGGGTTAGGATGATGCCGATTTTTTGTTTGTTGCCTTTTGAGAGTTCATGAACCTTTTTGTCCATGTCAAGGTTCAGGTGCTGAGCAAGTTCCTCGACGGCACTCCATTTGATTGTGCGGTTGTATAGTTTGAGCATGTATCTGATGGTTCGTTGTGTGGTCCAGTTTTTTGGGAGTCCCAGTTCTCCGGGCAGGTAGGCGATTTGGTTGTGGATTTTTTGTGTTTCTTGTTGGGTGTCGTATCCGAAGATTGTGGCTTTTCCTGATGTTGGGCGTATCATGTCTAGTAGGGTTCTGATTGTTGTTGTTTTTCCTGCTCCGTTTGGTCCTAGGAAGCCGAAGATTTCGGCTTGGTTGACTTGGAGATTGAGGTTTTGTATGCCGATGTGTTTGCCGTAGTGTTTGGTGAGGGCTGTTGTTTTGATTGTTGTTTGGTTTGTTGGCATCTATTGCTTCCTGTTTCAAATTTCATGAATATTGAAACATGTTGTAATCTGTCAAGCACATATTTAAGCCTTTTCAAAATTCATGAAAAATGAAAAATACTTATATCTTCCACAAACGAACTAACAACATGAAATGAACCCAGACAACAAAACCGCCGAACAAAAACTCAAAGAAGCAGAAAACAAACTAGCAGACACAATAACAAACCTAAGCTTCCTCAAAGGACGACAACCAAAAACAAACAAAATCATTGCACTAATCTACCTCCACAGAAAAACTACCCAAAAACAGCTACGAGAACTCACAGGCTACAGCCTAGGAACAATCTCAACAAATCTACAATCACTAGAAAAAATGGGCATAATCCACAAAACACAAGACCCACAAACAAGAGAATACAACTACGAACTCGAAGGAACCATATCACAACCAGGGTCTCGGTCAGTAACCAACATCTTCGAATACTTTTCTCAACAAAAAAACTTCATTAAACAAACAAAAACAAAATTAGCTCAACCGCACCTTTCAAACAAAAAAGGCTACGAAAACGTCAAAGAGTTCATCGACAAAATGGACGACGTTTTTCCCGCAATAGAACATTCAATACAAAAAATTTTGACACAACTCTCAGACAAAGACAGGAGCGCGCACACATGAGCCAAGATAACATGTTGCAGGACACGCCTAACTTTGACCCAGAGATTAGAGCGATTGAACAGGATATTGTAGAATTTTTTGCAACAAAAGGTTCAGAATTCACTGGGCGGCACCCCATAACATCCAAAGTCATGATATATTTTTACATCAGAAAAAAGTTAACACAACGAGATTTACAGATATTAACAGGCTTCTCATCGGGAACCATCTCAAAGGCTGTGCGTCAATTACTAAAGATGAACATGATCACTAAAGAAACTATTCCGGGTACACATAAGCACGTCTACACGATGGAGAAGCTTCCTTTCATTTCTCCACGGTATTTTTTGATGACAGAGAGCCTCATGGAAGACAAAATACGGGAACTTGAAGAAGTAAAGAAAACTTTGGACGACAACAAAGAAGAAATGAAGAACTTTGAAACATACCACAAAAGCTACGAAACTGTGATGCAACTCTTGAGGCTACTGCCTACGGTCTCTGTTTTCTTGGAAAATATCGAAGAAGAACTAAAAGAGAACAAAAAGACGAACTAAGCGTACCCAAAAACGCTCAGATTACCTCTAATGTAATCAAAAGTAATGTGTGTATAACAAAAATGGGATAAAAATTGAAGCCATTGAGTTTTCTAGTTACTGGACGGCTTCTACTTTTTTTACTTCTGGTATCTGTTTTTTGAGGAAGTTTTCGACGCCCCACTGCAGAGTCATGGCAGACATTGGGCATCCGCTGCATGATCCTTTAAGTTTCACTTTTACGATGCCGTTGTCGAATCCGACGTATTCTAGGTCTCCGCCGTCAGCCTGCAATTGGGGTCTCACTTGCTCAAGAGCTTTTTTCACTCGTGTTTCTACAGGTTCACTCATCAGATTCACCATTAACAATTCATGTTACGAGTTTAAAATATAAACTCCCCCAAAAAGTTTTTGATTTTTTGTTCTTTGCTTATGTTCACGTTTTGAGACTAAACGTTTTTACTTAATGCCACGATGCAAATGTTGAGTTGGTCTGAGTGAGGATCGGATTTCACGTTTCAATTCATGATTCTGTTGATATGGCAGTTGATAGAGCCGCAGAGCTAGAATGCAACACCTTCCAGATTTTCACAAGAAGCCCCCGACAATGGCATGCAGCAAAACTTGCCCCAGAAACCGCCAAAGCATTCTACGACAAAGTAAAGGACTATGGCATGGAACCTGTTTTTGCTCACATGCCTTACCTTCCGAATTTGGCGTCCCCCAAAGATGAAGTCTACACGAAATCGGTAAAGACTCTCACGTCAGAGCTTGAAAGATGCAGGCAACTCAAGATTCCATACCTAGTCACACATCTGGGCAGCCACCTTGGAACAGGCATACAAAATGGCTTCACTCGACTAATCGATGGAATCAACCAAGCCCTCAACAACGCAGACGAAGAGGTCATGCTTCTGCTTGAGAACACAGCTGGAACAAGAAACAGCATGGGAAGCACCTTTGAAGACATCCAACACATAATCGAACGACTGTCTAGCCCTGAACGTGTTGGGGTTTGTTTTGATACTAGCCATGCCTTTGCGGCTGGGTATGACCTAAGAACAGAAGAGACTGTGGAAGCAACAGTTAGCAAATTTGATGAGGTTATCGGGTTTGAGAGGCTCAAGCTTGTTCACCTGAATGACTCAAAAGGAGACTTCAACTCTAAGATAGACAGGCATGAGCATATTGGCATGGGAATGATTGGGGAAGAAGGCTTCAGAAGCATACTGGCAAGCAGGCTTGGCAAGTTGCCTATGATAATGGAAACACCCAAAGACGCTAGAAGAAGCGATGTGGGCAATTTAGAGAAAGTAAAGGAACTGGCTGCTGACAATTAGGAAAAGCTAGCCTCGTTTTTCGATTGGAACAAACTTTCTGCCGTACTCGCCTACGTACTCTGATGTGGGACGAATAAGAACCGCATCCGCATACTGCTCCAGCACATGAGCAACCCACCCGGTTACCCTGCTTGAAGCAAAGAACGAAGTAAAGAATTCTCTGGGAACACCAAGAGCATGCATAACCAGCGCCGCATAAAAGTCTACGTTAGGAAAGATTCCTTTCTTAGTGTGGACTGTATACTCGATTTTTTTGCAT
>PIXS01000159.1 GCA_003096255.1 Candidatus Bathyarchaeum sp.
AAGGCTGGGCTTTTGGATTGCCTTGTTGCTACTCTTGCTAACGTGGATTCCCAAAGAAACAACGTTAACGCCAAGGACATGGAGCACATAGTCAAAATTGCAGAAGCTAAGGGCGCAAGGTGGGTTGTAATTCACGGCTATGTGCCTTTTAACAACAGCAAGGAGCATCTTTCTCACAATCCTTCGCCGCAGCAGTATGAAAGAATCTGGAACGACGTTTACGATTTGAGCATGAAATACAAAGGAAAACCCGACGTCAACGTTTACTGCCCCTTCTATGCCCGAGTGGCAAAACAGAGAGGAATGCCCAACTTTGACGACTGGTTCAAAAACTTCTTCCTAGGCAAATGTGCCATCGCAGGCAAATACATGAGCGTAATCGAAAACGGCGACATCATACCTTGCAGCTTCAACGACCACATACGTTTGGGAAACATCCAAGACAAGTCCCTTAAGCAAACTTGGTCTGAACTCCAAACTTCCGAACTCACCCAAAAGCTCAGAGACAAAAACAACTTGAAAGGCAAATGTAAAGTCTGCGAATACAACGAAATCTGTGGCGGATGCAGAACTCGAGCCCAAATGTACACGGGTGACATCTTCGAGTCTGACCCCTCATGTGCTTACATACCGAAAAGTCTTCGAGAAAACTAGTCAAGTTATCTTTTTGTTGTGTATGTCACTGTTCTGCCGTTGTCGTAGATTCTGTCTAGGTCAGGCGTAGGCTCTGCTACTTGGAACAGTTGCTCTGGCAGTTTTTCAGTGTCCACCACAACAAATTTGATGTCATACTCTTCGATGTTTGTTAGAAAATCTATTGTCTGAACTGTAGAATCCAGTGTTTGGTCATACTGCTGAATGAACTCTGAAGGTTCAATCTGTTTTACGTCTGTTCCTTCGGTGCTGCACAGAAGAACTGAGTAAGAAATTTCCTGTGATTGTCCCAAGTTTATGCTACCTAGTTCATATCTGACCCTTAGAATGTCCATGAACATTGTGTCTAAAACGCCAAATATGAGCCAGTCTGCGGGTTCGTCAAACTCAACAATTGCGAGAGCTTGGTCTTCTGGGGCATAATATGCAATGGTGTTGCCTTCCAGATTGCTGTAGGTAGTTTCTAAAACTCCCCAAACTCCGCTTGGGTGGATTCTTGTGGCTTCCTCGAAAGTGTTTTGCCATTCCAGTATTCCGGGGGCTATTCCTTCAGTGAAATTGAATAGGGGGTCAAAAGTGTGGCTGATTGACAGTTTCACTTGTGGTAGTGCCTCGTTTGTTTGAACTGCCCAGTTAACCTTTACTACGGAACTGTTGCCTAGCAAAGTTGCAATCTTAGTTGCTGTAAAGAGTTCATGTTTGTATTCTGTAACAAGTTGTGCTTCCGATTCTGTTTGGGTTTTCCAGTAAACGCTGATTTCCGTGGAGTTAAGCGGAATGGTTATCCACCTTCCTGAGTCGTCAACGTAAATCAGGCTTGCGCCATCATTAGGTAGGCTCATTCCGCTTTTCCACAGGTTATTAAGTTGAACGTGAATTTCTTGTCCTGCATCAGCTGGTACTTGTTTGTATTCTCGGAGCAGTGTTTTGCTGTTTTCTGCCTCGTAAAAACCATAAACGACAGATTCAGCAACTGCGTTTCTGGAATACAGCGGGTTAGTTTCCTCAATAGTATGATGATAAGACAGGACATTAAGCCACGAACCCGGACGCCTAGACGAAACAATGTTTCCTTCTAAGGGGGCGTGTTCTTGAATCCAAAGGCCTGTGGAGTAGCTTTGAGGTGTTGCCCACTCGTAGTATTCGGGGAATACTTCTGTTCGTTCCACGAAGTATTGAGCTTGCACAACAAACAACGATGCTATCAGAATTAGCGCCAAAACTTTTGTTGCCCTAACTACTGTCAGCTTGTTTTTGATTTTTGGAACATACCTTTCCGCAAGGTCAGGAATTCTAGTTAAACTGAAAGTGAGTATTGCTGTAAGAATGACTATTGGTGTGGCAAAAAAGTACATGAACCTGTCGTATGGCAGGTAAAGCCCAAACAAGTATGATTGGGACAAAACAAAGGGTATTGCAAACCAAGAGAACAAAAGAATGGTCGCTTTGAGGTTCTGTTTTTTCTTAAGCCAAAACACTGTAATTGGAATTGCTACTAGTGCCAAAACCAGAGTTGCTCCAAACTTGTCTCTGATCATTGTTTCTATTTGAACTTCTGGAATCACGTAGATGTTTTCGGTCATGGCAAAAAACAGGTGCTCTATAATCATGCTGGAATACTCAATGACCATCTGGGCATACCAAGCAAGAATTGCCAAGCCACCGCCAACTACTACAGCAAGGTAGACAAGGGTTTTTCTTTTTGAGCCCCTCAACACGTTGATTAAAAAGATTGGAACAAACAGCAACACAAAAACAAAGGTTGCCAGCTGATGTGACATAACAATGGTAAAAGCTACCACAAAGAGTAGAAGCATTTGTTTTATGTCGTGGATGTCTTTGAGGATAACATAGAAAATGAAGGCAATGTATGCCAAGCCCATGAAGTTGGCGTAGCCTCCCCAGAAAACCATTTCAACAAGAGGAAGGGAAACAACCGTGAACAGTGCAGAGGCAACTGCAACGCCTATTCCGAACAGTTTTCTGCAAATAAGGTAAGTAGACAAAAGTATCAGAACATAAAAGGTTGAAATCAAAAGTTTTATCATAAAAGCCGAGGCAACCACGTCTAGGGTTCCTGCAAGCATTTGAAGTGTTGCAACTACTGCGTGAAACAGAGGCGGATACCAAGGCACCGCACTATAAGAAACTCTTTGGTTAATCACTATGGTTGCTGACTTGACAAGATGCACTGCGGGGTCGTTGCCTGGAAGTATTCCGGCTGTGGACATTTCATAAAAGGTGATAGTAAACAGGATAGACGCCGCAACAAGTACAAAAACCAGCTCAAATGTTGAAAGTTTAGGTCTTTGCACCTGATGCCCTCACTTTTTATGTTGAATGTTTGCTTATTGATGTTTCCATAAACAAATATGTAGATTTAATTTTATCCCAACAAACCATTTTCTTGTTGCGTTTTGTTGCTTTATTGGGCGGTTTTGGTTGGCGAAGTTACTTAAAACATATAACATGTAACAACACAATGTGTATTTTCGGGTGAATGAAATGAAACCCTTACGTTTACTGATAACCCTTGCTTGTTTTGGACTGTTTTGTTCCTTGTTTAGTTGCACAGTTTTTGCTCTAGAAACAAATGAAGCACGAGTCTCTGTTGCTTGGTCAACCGAAACTCCATACAAAGGAAGCACCACCACCGTAAACATTCTTTTCATAAATGACAGCCCCAACGAGTTGACAATTTACTATTTTGGTTTACATTTTGATTGGATGGAAGCCGACAAGTTCACTGGTCACAGCGTATTAGATGACCCAATAACTGTCTCAGCTCAAGGTACCGCAAGTCTTACTCCTATATCTGTGCAAATTCC
>PIXS01000160.1 GCA_003096255.1 Candidatus Bathyarchaeum sp.
AACCAAAGACGCCCATTACTGATTCTACAATCGTTGCCTTCAAAACTTTTCCATCCAACATTAACCATATTAGCGTACGCTTCCTAACCTTTATCTTGGCAGTGGATAACCTTTACTGCAAGAGGAACAACAAATGAACAAAGTGGCCACAGACATAGCAGGACTAAAACTACAAAACCCAACCATGCTCGCAGCAGGAATCCTAGGATACACTGGATTATCCATGAAACGCGTAATAGAAGCAGGTGCAGGAGCAGTAGTAACCAAATCCATGGGACTAGAACCAAGAACCGGATACCTCAACCCAACAGTCGTGCAAACTGACTGCGGCTTACTCAACGCCATGGGACTACCCAACCCCGGAATCGGCCACTTCAAAGAAGAAATGACCGAACTAAAAAACGCCAAAGCACCAACAATTTTTAGCATCTACGGGTTCTCTGCTGAAGAATTTGCCAAAGTAGCAGAAACCGCAGTAAAAATTGGTGCAGACGCCCTAGAACTGAACGTTTCCTGCCCCCACGTAAAAAAAGCTGGAGCACAGATAGGGTCGGACCCTGTTCTTTTGGCAGACATCGTAAAAAAAGTGAAAAAACAAGTTAACAAGCCAGTGATTGTCAAGCTAACGCCAAACGTAACGGACATAACCGAAATTGGTAAAGCAGCAGAAAACGCAGGAGCAGACGCAATAACCGCAGTCAACACTGTAAAGGGTATGGCAATTGACATCGAAACGGGAATGCCGATTTTAGCCAACAAATACGGTGGACTGTCTGGACCAGCCATAAAACCAATTGCCGTTCGGTGTGTTTATGATTTGTACAAGTCAGTAACTATTCCAATCATAGGCTGCGGAGGAGTAACTTGTTGGCAAGATGCTGTAGAGTTTATTCAAGCAGGAGCGTGTGCGGTTCAAATTGGAACTGCAGTTGCTTTCAAAGGAGTGAACGTGTTTAGCTCTGTTGCAAAGGGAATTGAAGAATACATTGAATCTAAAAACCTAGTAGGCATCAAAGACGTAGTGGGCATATCCCACAAAAAATAGTTTTTTCATCGTTTTTTGTATCATTTAAACATGTAGAAAATATTTTCGTTTAACACAATATTCTTTTTTTGGTAATAATATTCGATTCTGAATACTGCTTTTTATCATCTTCTGCTAAGCTGTATCTTGGGACTTAAGATGATGATACAACAGAAAGGTGTCGAAGAAACTCTAGTAATTGTCGCAACACTAAATGAAGAAGAAGGATTAGGCCCTACCTTGACAGAAGTACAAGAATCTCTACAAAACCCTCTTTGTTTAGTTGTTGATGGTAGAAGCACAGACCGCACAGTTGAAATTGCCAAAGAATTAGGAGCAGAAACACTTTTCCAGAAAGGAATTGGAAAAGGCGACGCAATCGCAACTGCATTAAGCCACACTAAATGGCTGAACGTAAAGTATGTAGCAATGATTGACGCCGACTACACTTACCCAGCAAAACATCTTTCAAAAATGGTTCAGATCCTAGAAGAAAACCCAGAAGTTGGGATGGTCTGCGGAAACAGACTTAACAGGAACCCTGAACGGGACATAATGCCCAAAGTGTTTAACATAGGAAACAAAATTCTTTCATTTACTCACAGCTTACTGAACGGTGTTGACATGGATGACCCTCTCACTGGTTTGAGAGTTATTCGTCAAGAAATCGTCAGCAACTGGAAACCAAAATCCAAAGGCTTTGACATCGAAGTTGAAATGAATCACCTAGTTGAAAGCAGAGGCTACAAGATAGCTGAAATCCCAATCGAATACAGAGCAAGACTCGGCGAAAAAAAGCTGTCACCTAAACACGGCTTCACAATATTCAAACGAATATTAGCCGAAGTTTTCTAAACCAAATCACACATCTGTTTGGTACGCATCAACAGACTTGGCAAGCTCTGCCACTTCTTTAGGATGTGCAAACAAAGAACATGGTGTACCTTCATTTTCAAGAAGCTGCTCATTTTCACGAATCTTAGTAAAGAGTGGACTGGCAAAGCCTTCACGTAAAGTTGCAGTTTTTAGGTTATGGGTAGCCACGTTAGATACTGGACAAGCAGTCAAATCTCCTGCTGGCGTAACATGAGCAAACCCTCTGCCTGCAGAAACACAACCCCCAAACAGTTCTTCATCACCTGGAGAATGAACAATATAAATCGGCTTTGTTTCACGATAATTCAGGACTTTTGCCCGAAACTCTGCACGTTCCTTTTTAGTTAACATAAGAAAATGGTCGTTTTGTTCAAACATATTGTTTTCTTTGTTGTTTGTTTTTGGTGCAGGCATAACTGGAATGTATTCGATGAACAAAGCTGCACGGACTCCTTGGGCTATTAAACTGTCAACGCATTCGGTGTTCATCCAATATTTGTAATTAAGCCGCGTGATTGTTGCTGAAACTCCGTTTGGAGTTCCATTAGCACTTAACCGCCTAAGAGCGTTTACTGCCTGCTGGTACACGCCTTCTCCTCTTCTGAGGTTTGTTGCCTCCTCTCCGCCTTCTATGCTTACGATTATGGCAGTGTTGGACAAGCGTTTAAGGCGCTCAAAATCGGTTTCTTTGATGGCTGTACCGTTTGTGAAGATTATAAAACATCGGTCCTTGAATTCTTCGCAAAGCTCAATTAGTTTAGGAAAAAGAAAGGGTTCACCTCCTGCTAAAAAGAACCCAAACACGCCCAGTTGACTGGCTTCAGTAATTACTTTTCTCCATCCTTTCCAGTCTAGTTGAGGCTTCTTTGCTTGTTGAGATGCACCTTTACCACATGTGATTCCTGAAGCTTCAGCAAAACATCCTTGGCAACTAAGATTACATTGTTGCGTAAGACTAAGTATCAAAGCAGGCGGAACTTTCAAGCCCTTCTTTTCATTCTTTTTACGAGTCTGCAGAGCACTTGTATATGCACGAAGCAACGAACCTGCAGAACGCAGATACCTTGGATGGCGTAAAGCCCAAGGGAAAAATAGCCTATAAAACGATGGACCAAAATGGTTTTTGCCGAACACATTGGGAATTAGCTGCATCAGATTCACTTAAACAGAGACAATGCTATTTAGGCTATAAAATTATCTAAAACTTGAAAAATGCTTAGCTAAAAAGCGGTTTTGTTGAGAGCTTATTGTTGCGATAGATGCCGTCACATATTTAATGTGGGTTAGCTTTTTATGAAAACGTAAGTCAACGAAGGAAGGTTGTAAAAAAGTGCAGTTTAAGTCAAAGAAGAGTTCTGCTATTCCAGAGTCTTTTGATTCGGTTAACCGGATGAGAACAGTCAAAATATTGGAATCAAAAGAGGAAAACTGCACAACAAAAACCATCACGTTTGAGGATAAACTGTGTGGAAAAGCAGAGCCAGGACAGTTTGTTATGGTGTGGATACCTGGAGTTGACGAGATTCCAATTAGCCTTTCAGGGATAGCCCCTGATGGAGTTACTTCAATAACTGTTAATGGTGTTGGAGATGCCAGCAGGACTCTGAACAACAACAAGCAAGGTGACATAATTGGAATTCGCGGACCCTTTGGGACGTGTTTTGTTCCCTCAAAAGGCAACGTCATGGTTGTTGGAGGGGGAACAGGAATAGGCCCCTTGATACCCTTAACTGAGAAGCTTGCAAAAATTGCAGACAAAGTAACAGTGATGAGTGGAGTAAAAAGCAAAGATAACTTGCTGTTGTTAGATAAAATAAACGAGATTTGTTCGCAGGTTGATTCGGAGACTGTCTGCACAACAGAGAATGGAAGCTACATGTTTTCTGGTTTTGTTACTGACCAAGCAGAACAGAAACTGAAACAGGAAAAGTTTGACATGATTTACACCTGTGGCCCAGAGGCCATGATGTACAAGATGTTTCTGTTGTCTGAGCAACATAGTGTTCCTCTTCAGGCAAGCTTGGAACGGATAATGCGTTGCGCTATTGGATTGTGTGGTAGCTGCCAAATAGGAAAACTAAGAGTGTGCAAGGATGGTCCAGTTTTCACTTCTGCGCATCTAAGAAGCGTTAAAGAAGAGTTTGGAAAGTTCAGGCTGGACGCAACAGGAAACAAAATAAAACAACCATAAACTGCAGGAAACTTTGATGGTTTACCCAAAAAAAGCGTATTTTGGCGGTTACGTTTTCGAGGTTGACAAGCACGTTTATGAACCTGCAGAAGACACGTTTCTTATAGCAGAAAAAATGGGCGCTAAAAACAGCGATGTTGTCTTAGAGATAGGAACAGGGTGCGGCATTCTTGCGGTTCTGGCTGCAAAAAAGGCAAAAAAAGTAGTTGCCGTTGACATAAACCCCTATGCTGTAGAGTGCGCAAACAGAAATGCCAAAGCAAACAAGGCGACTGAGAATTTGCAGTTTCGTCAAGGCGATTTGTTTGAGTCCCTCAAAGAAAGCGAACAGTTCAGTTTGATACTTTTCAATTCTCCGTATCTGCCGTCTGAGCCTGACGAAGAAAAAAGCTGGATTGGAAAAGCTTGGGCAGGAGGAGTTGACGGAAGACGAGTTATTGAAAGGTTCATAGCGGATGTTCCCAAGTTTTTGCTTCCGGAAGGGAGAATACTTCTTGTTCAGTCGTCTCTTTCTGACCCTGACAAAACAGTTCAGATGTTTAA
>PIXS01000161.1 GCA_003096255.1 Candidatus Bathyarchaeum sp.
CCAACAATCTTCTCGACACGAGTGCCATTCTTGAAGATCAGAAAATGGGGAATGCTCATGATTCCGTAGCGGCTAGCAATCTGCTGATTCTCGTCAACATTCACTTTTCCGAAACGAGCTTTACCCGCATACGCTTGCGCCAGCTCATCCATCACAGGACCCATAATCCTGCATGGCATGCACCACTCAGCCCAGAAATCAACAACAACAGGCACATCACTGCTAATGAAGGCGTCAAAGGATGAGGAGTCTAATTTAACTACAGTTGCGCTAGCCTGATCCAACATTTTCTTTATTTTTTCTTCTTTAAGTTTTTCAAGTTCTTTATCTTCCATTGCCATGTTCACCTCAAAAACAAAAGTTCCTCTAGTTTTTTGGGTTGAGGGCATCTTTAAAACATTATGGTTTCCGTTTTCATAACCTTGGGGCATCCAAAAGAGGCTTAACCAAAACTGTAACCGTATGCTATTCTTGTCACTAGTGGTAGGTTCTTTCAGAACTGTGCAAAAAGATATTGTTAAATATTTTCAAGAGCATACATTATTGTTAAACATCTTGTGTCAATCAACTGGTCACTGTACACTAGATAGTTGAACAATGTGGATTTGCTCTGTGAATGGGTTATCGTCTGGATGTGTGTGAGGATGAGTGAAGAAGAGAAGAAGCGAATTGTCCTTGACATTGGGGGAATGCATTGCGCTACTTGTGCTCAGACAATAGAAAAACGGTTGCCCAAACTGAAGGGAGTGATTTATGCTACCGTCAATTTGGCTGCAGAAAAGGCAATTATTGATTATGACCCCAATGTTACTGACCAGAAAGCCATAGAGGATGTCATCTCCGAGGTAGGCTACAAGGTAATTCATCAAAACGTTACTCTGAAAGTCAGTGGGATGCATTGTGCAGCCTGTGCCCAAACCATAGAAAAGGCGCTAAATAGGAAAGAGGGCGTGTACAAGGCAACCGCCAATTTTGCCCTAGAAACAGCCACTGTCGAGTTTAACTCAGAACAGATTAGCTTGGCGGGCATAAAGAAGGTCATACGGGACGTAGGATACGACGTTGTCGAACCTGAAGCAGGCGTGGAAGACGCTGAACAAAAGGAAAGAGACAATGAAATCTGGTCACTGAAACGCAGGTTAATCCTTTCCACGGCAGCGACCATACCCGTAGTGATACTCAGTTACTGGAAGTTTCTTCCTTTCAATTTTCCAATAGACCAATACATTCCTTACATTATGTTTGTTTTAGTTACTCCAGTCCACTTCATTGTCGGGCACAGCTTCTTTTTAGGAGCATACAAAGCCCTCAGAAACAGAAACCCGAACATGGACGTGCTGGTCACCATCGGCACCTCCGCAGCATACTTCTACAGCGTATACGTCACATTTGGGGGTGAAGGCAAACTCTATTACACAACAGCTGTGTCCCTCATGACCTTCCTTATTCTGGGCAAACTGCTGGAAGCCGTAGCAAAGGGTAGAACGTCTGCGGCTATACGGAAGCTGATGGGGCTTCGAGCCAAAACAGCCCGTGTTGTAAGAGACGGCAAAGAACTGGAGATTCCTGTGGAAGACGTTCAGGTTGGCGACATAGTGGTTGTTCGTCCAGGCGAGAAGATTCCTGTTGACGGCGTTGTAACCGACGGCTACTCTGGAGTGGATGAAAAGGTGATAACAGGCGAAAGCATTCCCGTGGAAAAGAAGGCAGGCGACACAGTTGTCGGAGCAACCATAAACAAAACTGGAATGCTGAAATTCAAGGCAACAAAAGTCGGCGCCGACACAGTGCTAGCCCAGATAATAAAACTCGTTGAGAACGCGTTAGGATCAAAAGCGCCCATCCAAAGGCTAGTGGATGTTGTGAGCAGCTACTTTGTTCCTGCAGTGCTGATAATCGCAACAGCCTCATTTCTTACATGGTATCTCCTAGGCGAAGGCTTCATTTTCGCTCTAACCGTCTTCATAGCCGTTCTAATCATTGCGTGCCCGTGTGCCATGGGATTAGCCACGCCCACGGCCATCATGGTAGGTGTAGGAAAGGGAGCAGAAAACGGAGTTCTGATCAAAAGCAGTGAAGCACTAGAAACCGCCCACAAACTAGAAGCCATAGTATTTGACAAAACAGGAACCCTGACCAAGGGAGAGCCAGAAGTCACCGACATCATTCCAGCAGAGTCCCAGAAGGGCAAATTCATGACAGAAAATGAGCTTCTACAGCTTGCCGCAATAGCCGAAAAAAACTCGGAGCATCCCCTCGGAGAAGCCATTGTGAGAAGAGCAATGGAAAGCCAACTTGAGGTTGTTGACCCAGAATTCTTCAACGCCATACCAGGATACGGCGTAGAAGTAAAGCACCAAGGCAAACAAGTCTTTTTAGGTAACCGAAAGCTGATGGAAACAAACAGCATCGACATAATCTCTCTTGAAGATAGAATGAAGACCCTAGAGCAGGAAGGAAAAACCGCAATGCTTGTGGCAGTCGAAGGAAAAGCCGCTGGCTTAATTGCTGTAGCAGACACTTTGATGGAACACTCTGCTGAGGCGGTGAAGACTCTCCAGAAGATGGGTCTCGAAGTAGTAATGATTACAGGCGACAACGAAAGAACAGCCAAAGCCATCGCAAATCAGGTGGGCGTAAACCGTGTCCTTGCAGATGTGCTTCCAGGAGACAAAGCCTCAGAAATCAAGCGACTGCAGGATGAAGGCAAAACAGTTGCCATGGTTGGCGACGGAATAAACGACGCTCCTGCACTAGCACAGGCAGATATTGGCATAGCTGTTGGAAGTGGAACTGATGTGGCAATGGAAACTGGAGACATTGTACTTGTCAAGAATGACCTAAGAGATGTGGTTATCAGCATACAACTCAGTCGAGCCACAATGAACAAAATCAAGCAGGGACTATTCTGGGCATTCGCCTACAACACTGTCCTTATTCCCGTAGCAGCAGGAATCCTTTATCCCTTCGGCATCCTGCTTGATCCCGTCTTTGCGGCTGCAGCCATGGCTTTGAGCTCAGTGTCTGTAGTCACCAACGCCTCCCTCCTGAGACGCTTTAAGCCAAAATTGGAAAACCCGAACTAAAAATGGATGGAGGTGAAAGACTGTGGCAATTGATCCCGTTTGCAAAATGACCGTGGACGAAAAAACGGCGAAATTCAAGACGGTTTACAAGGGAAAAACCTACTACTTCTGTGCACCTGGATGCAAAATAGCCTTTGAAGAAGACCCTGAACAGTTCCTTAAAACGTAAGCAGGCAGAAGACAGTGTCTCAGTGGGCTGTAAGGGCTGCCGTACAGCTGATTTATATCGATAAAGTTATTAGCTTTTTTTCCAATGGAGTTCTAGCACGCTGGGGTGGCTGAATGGTTTAGGCGGCAGCCTGCAGAGTTGCTCTATAAGGGTTCAATTCCCTTCCCCAGCTCCATGTTAATTCATTATTTAGAAATTAGTTCAGAGCCAGTTTGGATATTGTGGACATGTCGTCAACGGTTGTGTTTGCGATTCTGTCAAAGAATTTCTGGTGAGTGCTTGATGTGACGCGGCCAATTATTGTGTCCAGAATCAGGAAAACAGCATTAATTTTGCTTATATTTCTTGTGAAAGAGTCTTTCAAGCTGGGTTTGGTTCCCTTCAAGTTTACAACTTTGAGAGAGAACACTTTCTTTCCTAGCGTGTACCCGAAAAATGATTCTGCTACCGCAAAGTAGACCAACGACAGGAGCCCCATGATTAATAGGAATTCCGCAAGATGTGCTGTCGACCAGATGATCCCTGCTGCAAAGAAGAGTATGAAGTAATCTATTGTGGCTGCGAAGGCCCGTTTTAGCCAGAAATCCTCCAGAATTGTTTGAATGTGAGTTGCTTCCTTCAGCTTGACGAGTGTTGAAGCTGTTTCAGTAGATAAAGAGTGCTTGATTTCATCGAATCGGTTGTGTTCGGGTTTTTTGTTTTTCATTCGAATTCCCGTTTCATGTTTAGAAGTTGGATGTTACGTCTCCTGTTAGCTTCTTTTAGGGGCTATAAAAGAGGAGTTCTTTCATGAAATACATGTCAGAATTCGATACGTGAAGCGTCTTTGCGAAAAAATGTTATAGGAGCAGCCAATAGTTTACTTGCATAACCTCTACAACAAAGAGAGAATAACTATGAGCGAAAACGAAGATTTTTCTGTCATAGCTCAAGCGCTTATAGAAAGAAGACTGACAAAAGAAGGGCTCCTCAGCAAGGTTAAACAGAACTTTAGCCTGATTCCTCTGCTGCTTGAGGGCGTCGCTCATCCAAAAGCGGCTGTTAGATATGGTTGCTCAAAAGTTTTGATGGATTTGAGCGAAGAACATCCAGAGAAACTATATCAACAGTTCGATTTTTTTGTCAATCTGCTGGACAATAAATACCGAATCTTAACTTGGAATGCATTAGCAATCATCGCGAATCTAACCCGAGCTGACCCAGACAACAAGTTTGATGCCATCTTTGGCAAGTATTACAGCTTCCTTGGTAACGAGTACATGGTCACGGTCGCCAATGTTGTTGGCAATTCAGGGAAGATTGCGTTAGCAAAACCATACCTTATACCTGAAATCACCTGTCAATTGTTGAAAGTCCAAACACTTTCCACTACTCCCCATCTGACCGACGAATGCAAAAGAGTAATCGCCCAGCAAGCCATCACCACCTTTGACCAGTTTTTTGACAAAATCGACCAGAAAAAACAGGTGCTTTCGTTTGTCCAGTTGCATGCTAACAGTCCACGGAAGAAACTGAAGACTGTGGCAGAGAAGTTTCTTAAGAAATGGGGCTAACTGGCCTCTGATTTTCTATCTGTATCTGTGCTGTACACAAATACGAAAACTGGATTACAGCTTCGCAACTCTTTTTTATATTCACATCTATAGTCTATGATGCTTGGAAGCCTACAGATGAAAGCAAAAATCTCTTTCAATCATCTGCTTAAACAACGAGGATATTCTGAGAATGCAATCAACAAACTCTGGAAATGGTACGATTACTCAGAATTCAAGGGCGTTGCCAGCTTCTAACCCCGACAAACATGTTTTAAACTGAAATATTCCGTCCAATTTTATTATTTTTCGTTCTTTGAACTGTTTCTAGGCAACCGATAAAAGCTGGAAAACAGTCTTTTCATTAGGACTGGAGCTAAAGCAAACATGACTGTTCTGCAGTGCAACCAATGCCTGTCTTCTTTCGCGTCTTACCCCACAAAATATAGCTGCGAAAAGTGTGGAAGCCTCCTTGACTATACCTACGACTTTACTGAACTGAAAAAAGCTGTCCTTTCTGAACAATTAACCTTCTGGAAATTCAAGCCCTACTTACCAGAAGTCAAAAACATGGTGACTCTGGGGGAGGGCGGGACGCCACTCCACAAGGCTGAGCGGCTAGCCAAAGAAATCGGACTAAACGACCTGTATCTGAAGGATGAAACCCGCAATCCAACCAACTCTTTCAGGGACCGGTGCGCGGCTTTGATGACTTCTAACGCCCTAGATTATGGATGCGATTCTGTGATTTGTGCCTCTAATGGGAACATGGGCGCCTCTATGGCTGCTTACTGTGCCAAATCTGGGTTAAATTGCCACGTTGTTGTTCCGAAGATGGTTGATGTGGGCAAGTTGGCGCAGATGATGATATATGATGCAGTAATTGAGGAACACGGGGAGACAGTTGACGAATCAAATTTTCGAGCAGAATCCCTGGCCAAGGAGACAGGATGGTATCAAGCTACAGCAGACTTCAATCCCCTAACTGTCGAGGCAGAGAAGACAATCAGTTTTGAGGTAGTGGAGCAGTTTGGGGTTCCTGACTGTTTTGTTGTTTCTATGGGAAGCGGTGGAACAATCTACTCGTTGTGGAAGGGCTTCAAGGAACTCCACGCTCTAGGGAAGATTGACAGGCTTCCGCGGATGATTGGAGTTCAAGCTAGCGGCTGTGCCCCTATAGTTGAAGCCCTCAAGACCAACGAACTTGCCCCCATCGATGTTTGTGAGCCATACACCCACGCCCTCGGAATATTTGTGCGCAACCCCGTGAATGGAAATAATGCAGTCCGTGCCATAACAGAATCCGGGGGCACAGCTGTTTCTGTTCCAGATTCCGACATTTTTGCTGCTGAACAAGAGATTGCCCGTCTTGAGGGAATCTTTGCTGAGCCCTCCAGTTCAGCTACGACTGCAGCCCTCAAAAAACTGGTGAAGCATGGCGAAGTTAAAAGGGACGAGTCTGTTGTCTGTTTGATCACTGGGAGCGGCTTAAAGGCAACAGATGTGCTTCAGGCTTTGGCAAAGAAGCGTAAAGCAGCAGGGGTTGGCTTGGAGCTGAGCACAAAAGAGAAGATTCTACGGATTTTATGCCACGAAGATGCGTATGGTTATGATTTGTGGAAGAAGATCGGCAAGACAATGACGCGGGCAGCCATCTATCAGCATCTGAACGAGCTTTCGAAGCGAGGCGCCGTTACTTCCTACAAGAAAGAGGGACGAAAATACTTCAGGATTACAGAACGTGGAAGACGTGTATTAGGTGCGATGGATGAGCTGAAGATGCTGCTTTGAGACCAGAAATTTTTAATAGTAAAGTTGTAACTACACTATCTTGCGTGGCTTTAATGGTCAAAAAACAAAGCATCGTCATCCAGCTTTCCCTTATGGCAATCATGTCAGCCCTAGTCACAGTAGGGACACTGGTTATCCGAATCCCCAACCCCATGGGCGGA
>PIXS01000162.1 GCA_003096255.1 Candidatus Bathyarchaeum sp.
AAGTAGTCCTCGTTTTTGAGCGCCTCATAGGGTACGGTTAACCGTTCTGCAAAAAACTCTCCGAGCCACCCTTTTTTTACGTCTCTTTCAAAGTCCTTACTGTTTACTGTGACAATAGAGACGTTAATGTCGTCAACTGTTTCATGGTAAGTGTTAAGGCGCAGGCTGAACCTGTCAAGAACCAGCAGAACGTTAATTGTGGTCTTTGTGTCTGCGTATCCACAAACCCATGGACCATAAAGGCACACTGCAACTATTTCACGAGAGCCCGCAATGCTGTCACAGTGTTGAAGAATGCTTTCTTTTTGTTTTTCAGTGAGCTGGCTGTTCATCTGTTTTCGTTCCACGGGCCCTTTGACTTTAGAATACCTGTTTATGAAGTCTTCACACGTTTAAAATATCTTCGTTGAGGACAAAATCTGAACATGTTGACTTTGCAGGCGCACATTTTGTTATTTGACAACATTTTTAACAACGAAACAGCATTCAAACATTTGGAGGCTTTGTTTCTGCATCGCAAATCCGTTTTTTCAGTGTTAATGGACGGTCTTAGATCCGTCCTCAAAAGAAACAGCCTTACCATAAAAACAACAGGTCTAGCTTTCGGCATAATCATGGCGGTGTCCATGATTGTGATGATACTGATTTTTTCTTTTTCGCCAGAGTTGTCAGAGAAAATGATTTCGTTGACTGATTTATCCCTAGACTTTGCAGACCTCCCTGAGCCTTTTGATTTAGAGTTTATGTCTTTCATTTTCCTAAACAACAGTGGTCATTTCTGGAATCCCATTAGAATGCTTGTGTGGATTCCCGCGTTAGGCCCGTTACTTGTTGGCTTTGAAATCCTGTTTAACAGCGGATTAATTGGAGTCATAGCAGTTACAATCGGAGTGCAAAATGGCATATGGTACCCAATAGCTGGACTTTTGCCCCACGGAATAATCGAAATACCCGCTTTCATCTTGCAGCTTTCTTCCATAATCCTTTGGCAGGTAACAATCACTGAGGCAATACTGGCCAAGTTAAGGGGCAGACCAGTAGACAAAACAAAAATGAAAGTTGAACTATGGGACGTGGTGGTTCTTGCAGCATTGTCGATTGTTCTATTGTTTTTTGCTGCTGCCATAGAGACGTATGTTACTCCGGCTCTTCTCGGATTGTAACCTGCCCTGTTTAGGAAGGTATCAGGTTTAGGCTTGTTCTAAGGCAGGCTCTAGAGCTGTAATAAGCTGGTTTTCGACTTGGGTATGATAATTGAAGTGACTATTTGGGTCTTTTATTAACGTGTAAATCCAGTACACGTAAAACATTCCCAGCGTTATTACTGCCAAAATCAGATACAAAACAAAGCTTCTGTTGGGTATTGTTTGGGTTCTTTGGGGCACAGAAAAGTTTACTCCCAGCTTGTCTAATGTTTTGCTGGTGTCTTCCCAGAATCCGTCTTCTCGGTGTTCATGTCGGTAGAAGTCGTTCATAAGGAAATAGTAAACATACAAATTGACAAAGGGAACAAAGGCTGACAAGATAGCCCAAAGTATCGCAGTTTTATCAACTTCTTCCATGTCTGCTTCTCTTTTTGTCCTTTCAAGAACCACCAGACCAACCTCAACATCCACTTCCTTCTTTTTGGCCAGCCAACTAACCGCAGACATGATGTCTTCAGTCAGAAGTTTTTGCCTCTTGAAATGGGTGTACCGTCTGTTCACTAGCATGTACGTGAGAATTACAGTCACCACGATGTTTACAAGGCTTGTAAGGCCAACCAGCATCCAAGTTGAAGCAAATTCTAAACTGAAATTGTCGTAGGCTATGTCGTAGGGCGCTGTAGGGTCAATTGAGGCAAAAAAATCAATCAACGAAATTATGCTAAAAGCAGATGCTACAAGTCCAACAATTATGGGCAACAAGTAAACCAAAAACCAAATTGTAGACATTTGCTGGTCTGATTCTTTCTGCATTCGAACATCTTTACGCAAATTCTCGAGGACAGCAGCCATAAGTTCTCTTCCTGACCTTAAACGGATTTACTCAGAAAGTTGCTATTATCAGTTATGGAATCAACAAAAATTAAATCATAAAACGAAAACGCCAAACACTATTTTCAATAAACAAAATAAAAAATCGGTAAGTCGCCCAAAAAAACAGGGCAAAACTTTCACGCTTAGTAAGCGTTTTTGTTTATTCTCGTGTTTACGCTTCCTTCTGCTGCTTGTTTAATGCTTTCTGCTTCTTCTAACGTGTCTACGTCAGTGAAATACCTAAACCATGCACCAGAACGGGGAAGCTCTATTTCGATTGAATATGTCATGTTTTATTTTCCCTCTCCCAAATCCACAGAAAGTAGTATCCCGTTTCTGAATAAATAATATCCTTCAGTCAAAGATATATTACAAAAACTGACATATCCCCTCCACAGTCCACATAAAATAGCAAAAAACGATGTCTAGCCGACAGCATATTTGTAGTCTAATAGCAGATTATTGTTGAAAACTACCTTTTTTCAGAAAACTACAGCAAAAACAAGTTTTTGTTTCCTAAACAAGATTAGGTTCCTGTATTAGGAGCAGCTACTGTTACGTTTTGGAAGGTGCTCATGCTTATTCCGCTGTCATCCACTACTGTAAGTGTAACTATGTAGGAGTCAGGTTTGTAGTAGGTATGCGTTATTGTCTGGTCTGATATTTCGATTATGTCTTCGTCTCCAAAATTCCAAACGTATTTGATTATTTCGCCGTCAGTGTCCTGACTTTGAGATGCATTAAAGGATATGGGCTCTGCAACTGTTGGGTTTTCTGTGTCCACTAAAAAGGCTGCAGTTGGTGCTGCAAGGGAAGGCGTTATGATTAGCACCCAGAGCATAAGGAAGGTTAGGAAGTATGCTCCGATTCCCATTGTGAAAATTTTTGTGGGCTTGTCAACTTTGTTCATGAACTGCCATTTGATTAGGTAGAAGCTGATTATGTAGACTGCAAGCGCGACGCTTATTCCGTTTAGTAGGGGTGTGCCTGCTGCGAGGTCTATCAGGAATGCTGC
>PIXS01000163.1 GCA_003096255.1 Candidatus Bathyarchaeum sp.
CTTTTTCAGCCCTGGTGCATAACGACTTTGCCCGAGAGACCCAGAACTGTTTGCGACGGGTTTGTTAAACCCATCCGCAGGTTGATTTGGGAGAAAGGCTTCAAAACCCCCACTGAAACCCAAGAAAAAGCTATACCTAAAATTCTTGAGGGAAAAAACGTTCTCCTCATATCCCCAACAGCCACTGGAAAGACTGAATCAGCCTTTCTTCCAGTCCTTGACATGCTTCTTAGAACCCCTGAACGGAGACGGGGAATCAAAATCCTCTACGTAACCCCCTTGAAAGCCTTGAATAGGGACATGCTTGAGCGTCTGGAATGGTGGTGCAATAACCTCGACATTAAACTGGCAGTCAGACACGGGGACACCGACACCAAAGAAAGAACCAGACAGTCAAGAAGCCCTCCAGACATGCTGATCACCACACCCGAAACCCTCCAAGCCATACTGCCTGGAAGACTGCTGCGCCAGCATCTCAGTGCAGTCAGGTGGGTGATAGTGGATGAAGTTCATGAGCTGGCGGACAGTAAGCGGGGAAGTCAGTTGTCTCTGGCCCTAGAGCGGTTACGTTGGGTAACTGGCAGAGAATTTCAGCGCATCGGCTTATCGGCTACAATCGGTAGCCCTAGGAAGGTTGCCCAGTTTTTGGTCGGTGCTGAGCGTGAAGTTGAAATCGTGAAGATTACCTTGGCGCGGCAGATGGATTTGAAGATACTTTTTCCTCAACCTACACAGGAAGACTATGAGTTGGCGTCGTCATTGTTTACGCATCCTGCGGTTGCTGCACGTCTCCGTGTTATTCGTCGTTATATCCAAGACCACAGGTCAGTTCTCCTCTTCACGAACACCCGCTCTATTTCAGAGGTTTTGGCGAGCCGATTCAAGGTTTGGGACGTGAACTTTCCTGTTTCTATTCACCACGGCTCTTTAGCTAAGCCCTCTCGGATAGCTGCGGAGCGGGGACTAAAGAACGGCGAATTGAAGGGTCTAGTTGCTACCTCTTCTCTGGAGCTGGGCATAGACGTGGGACGTATCGACATGGTGATTCAATATATGAGTCCCAGGCAGGTTACGCGTCTCATTCAGCGGATTGGTAGAAGCGGACACAGGGTCGGACGCATTCCAAAGGGCATTATACTAACAATGGACTCAGATGACACCCTAGAGGCTATGGTTATTGCCCGCAGAACCATAAACGAAGAACTGGAGCCTCTAGAAGTTCCGCCAAAGCCCTACGATGTTCTTGCTCACCAGATTGCGGCTCTCCTGATGAAGCAGAAGCAGTGGAGCTTCAACGAACTACATGACATATTCAGGAAGGCTTTCCCCTACGCCGACCTAACTGTAGGAGACATCGAAAACGTTCTGGATTATATGCATCGCCGTTTTCCACGGTTCGCGTGGGTTTCCGAAGAAAACAAACTGGTCACTAAACCCCAAAAAACAAAGCCACTATACGAATACTACTTTGATAACCTGTCTATGATTCCTGCAGAGAAGAAGTTTCTGGTCATCAACGACAATCAAGACTCTGCCGTGGGTGTGCTGGATGAAGCCTTCGTTGCCGAGTACGGTAAACCCAGCGTGAAATTCATTATTCAGGGACAACCTTGGCAGATTGTAAGCGTTTCCGGAGACCAAATTTTTGTGAAGCAGACTGAAGACCCAACTGGAGCCATTCCAAGCTGGAAAGGAGAAGAGATTCCTGTCCCCTATGCTGTGGCGCAAGAAGTCGGACAAATCAGAAGCTTCATAGAAGAACAGAACAAAAACGGCAAAACAGCCGCTGAAATCTCCACTGCCTTGTCTAAAAGATACCCTGCTGACCCAGAGACTATTGCAGTAGCAATCAGCGAAACTGTTGAGCAGGTTAGGAAGGGGTATCCTGTTCCCACTGATAAGCGGGTCTTGGTTGAGGATTGGGAGGACTTTGTTATCATGCAAACCAACTTTGGGTCATTGGCGAACAGGGCTTTGGCTCAGCTGCTGGGTCACATTCTGTCAGATCAGACTGGATACAGTGTCTTGGTTCAGCATGATCCATACCGCATATTCGTTAACACTATGGGCGCCGTCAACGCCGACCGCATAATTTCTGTTCTCGATTCCATGAAGAAGATGAGTGCCCCTGACATTCGCGATATCATGATTCGGTCTATAGTCAAGACTGGGCTCTTCAAGAGGCGTATGTTCCATGTTGCCAGAAGGTTCGGTGGCATTCAAAAGTGGGTTGACTTGAGCAGGGTGAGCCTCCGCAAAATGTTGGAGAGCTTCGAGGGCACAGCCATATATGATGAGGCTCTGAAGGAGATTTTCAGGAAAGACTTGGATTTGGAGCAAGCAATCAGCGTATTGGCTGCAGTTGGGGACGGCACCGTTGAAGTCATGAAAGTGGAAACTGTGGGGGATGCCTCTCCAATTGCACGGGTTGGAATAGAAAAAGTCAGCATGAAGACTGATTTGATTCCGCCTGAACGCATGAAACTTATTCTTGTCGAGTCAGCTAGGGCACGTCTCCTTAACGAAGTCAGAACTTTTGTGTGCACCAAATGCTGGGACTACCTGGAAATGATTCGACTAAATGATTTGCCTGAAAAGCCTGTCTGCCCCAAATGTGGCTCTCCAGCTTTAGGTGTTCTCAGAAGAGACGAGGATGGCGTCCAGTCATTGGTGGACAAACGAGGAGAAAAGCTGACAAAAAGTGAGACCAAAATTAACCGTCAAGCAGTTAGAACCGCTAGGCTAATTTCCAAGTATGGTAAACCTGCTGCCGTTTCCCTTTCTGGACGAAACGTACAAGTTTCTGATGCAGAAGAAATCCTGAAAAAAGAGAATACGCTTTCGAACCACTTCTTTGAACTAATCACAGAAGCTGAAAAAAAGTCACTGAAACGCAAATTCTGGTAAAAACTGTCTGTCCAGTTATCTGTTTTCGCGTAGGAATCGGTATATGAAGCGTATGGGCGCTGGACCCAGACTGATTTTTCCGTTTCTTTGGTCTCTTATCATGGCTGCTAAGTCGTAGTTGTAATCTTTTTTGCATTGCTCGATAAGTTTCTTGGCTTGTTTGGAGGCATAAGAGAACAGGAATTTCAGTCCATATCCTTTGATTCCGCTGTTTGTTAGGAAATACTCTTGGAGTAGGGTCTGTCCCCAATCGATGTTGTGTTCCCAGCATTTCATGAAAAGCTCCGATTGTTTAGGTGTCATCTTCTCGACAGTGAAGGATTCAACTCTATCTTTTATTCCTCCCATCGAAACAAGAAACAGGGGAACAATCAAACTCTTGAACTTCTTAAGGTCCTCCAGCAGGTCAAGGGTTAAGTTAATGTCTTCATCTGTTTCTTTTGGAAAGCCGATAATCAGTGTAGCACATGGAACCCAATAGTTTTCTGCCATAATCTCAAAAGCATTTATGACTACTTGTGGCCAGTCTTCAGGCTCGAAGGGCTTACATTTTCCCTTCATGTTTGCTTCAATCAGACGAGGGCTACCTGTTTCTAGTCCTGTTTGTCCGCTGAGCCATCCTCCCTTTTTGCCTGCCCCAAGGATATGGGAGATTTCTTCAACAACTTCTGGGGCGCTTGCAATCGAGGAGAGGGCAAAGTGGCTCATGGCAACCGCGTTGACTCCCGGATAGCTTCTGACTGTTTTGAAGAGATCTATTACGGCTGCTCCGTTCACTTCTAAGCCTTTAGCCTTGTATCTGAGCACATCCTCTGCATGTAGCAGGGGTCTTCTGCCAGCTCTGAGGTTGACTTTAACCTCCTTTAAGATGTCTTTTATTGGGAGGCAACGGTAACGCTGAAGAGTTGGGACACAGAACTCGCAGCCGCGCCCACATCCTCTGGCAACCTCAACTATTCCATCTATTGTTGCCTCCTTAATGAGCGGGATTTCTCCTGCCTCAGACACGCCGCCATGAACAACTTCTGGAAGGGGCTCTCCAGCAGCGGCTTTCGCAAAAAGTTGACCCACAGCCTTCTCTCCCTCTCCAATGACTATGGCGTCTACTCCTAGTCTGCTTCGGGCTTCTCTGTTTTCAAGTTGCCAAGCTCCTGGACCTCCAACAATAATTTTGGGTCCATGTTTTTTGACTGCGGGGTGGCTGAGCAGTTCCTTGAATTTCAGGTTCATGTAGGCTTTGCCGTTGAAGACTTGGGTGAATGTGGAAGTGGCTGGAGCTATGCCTAGTGGGTCGGTTTCGGTGATTCCGATTACTTTTGTTTTGGAGCCTACAACTTTGTGGAGTTGTTCTGGGTGAGCAACAATAACGTCTTCCCTTTTGAAGCCGTAGTCCAGCAGGGCAGCTTCAATTTTTCTTGTTCCACAGGGAGCATATTTAACTGAGCCATCTGTGTTCACTGGAACCGATGGACAAAACGCCGAGAAGTACAACCAGTCAGGAAGTAGCCCTTTTGGGATACAGGCGCTGAAACCAAGAAAGATTCCTCCTTGGTACTCACTCATCAAGGTTCTGTCTGCAGTTAAAACAACCTTGTAGCCTTCGTTTGCCCCCTTCAGCAATCGTACCTCCTGCCGTTCTAAATTAAAACTATGTCAGCATACAATTTAGCGCAAGCGGTTATTGAGTTTTCGGTTTTGTATTGAAAGTGATATATTTTGCTTAGGTTTTCACGAAAACCATAAAAGGAAGGCTTGCTTATAAGACAAAACCAAAAGAGGAGAATGCTTTGTTTCTTGCACCTTTTGTGGCTACGCCTACGCCAGTAGTTCGTCAGATGCTTATTTTGGCAGACCTCAAGCCTGGAGATGTCCTGTATGATTTGGGTTCTGGAGACGGTCGAGCAGTCATAATGGCTGCCAAAGACTTTGGAGCAACATCTGTTGGCGTTGAATTAAGGGATGATTTAGCAAAAAGAGCCTTGGATAGCATTCAGAGGCTCGATTTGAGTGAGAAAACTTGCATCATTCAGAAGGACATCTTTACTGTTAACTTGTCCGAAGCTAACGTCGTTTTTCTGTACTTGACAACTAGTGCAAACGAAAAAATAAAGCCGAAACTGGAGGCAGAACTCAAGCCTGGAACACGAGTTGTCTCTCACGACTACGAAATTCTTGGATGGAAACCCCTGAAGGTTGATACCTTTTGCGAAAACCCTAAGCTAGGTTACCCCTCTCACACGCTCTATGTCTACAGGCGGTGACTCGGTCCTTTTTTGTTTGTTCTTTGCGCGCTTCGTTTATAAGTAA
>PIXS01000164.1 GCA_003096255.1 Candidatus Bathyarchaeum sp.
AACATGAACAGATGAAAGAGCATCTTCACGTTCATTCGACTAGCGTCAGAAGGTTTTCTCTGACATATTCTACGAGTTCGTCTTTTGTGCTTTTGCTGAACAACGTCACTACGCTGTTTCGGGTGAGCCCCATTGTTAGTCCATGTTTCTGCGCCTCAAAAACCACATACCAGATTTGCCCATGAGACAGATAGTCTTGATAAGCTTGAGTGTCAGCAAGGTCTGACCCAGCCAGACACATTTTCTCGACACCAGGCATGTCAATTTGGTCAAACCATATGAGGCGTGTTGCCTGCGGATTTGACTCATGAAGCTCCTTAAGGGTTTCGTGAGGAATCTTCGTTTCCACTATCGCTTTTGGTGTTATGAAAAGAACTTTGCTGAGCTTGTTCGCCACATGATTGGACAGCAATTTTTTGACTCCCCGAGCCACAGAGGGCGCAACAACAATCAGGAATGTTCTGTCCTTGAATTCGGTTATCCAGAAGGTGGCTTCTTCAGTAACAGGGTTCTCCAGTAGCCTACGCTGGTAGTATCGTCCCCGCATAAAATCTGCGCTGAAAACTCCTGATACTAGATTCTGTTTGAGGTCAAGGTCCAGAATTTCTGTTACCAGCGTCACTGTTTCGCCTTCACTGGTTTCGTAACTTTCTTCTTCACGGAAATTTTTCAGCTTCTGAACAATCAAACCAAAATTGGTTTCCTCTTTGATTTCGAAGACTTTAGCGGGCAGAACCATGTTTTAGTTAACTTCCATTTTATTTTTTAGTATGACATGTATATTAGCATGCTGGACTTTTTGCACGCATGTTTGTTTGTGGAAGATGCTAATTGCGCATTCGCTGAACCGATGAAATATCATGATTTGAAAAATACACATAATCAATTAAAAAACGTGGAATTTTAAACAATGATTTCTTTTAACCTAACTTCACATACATTTTAACGTTCAAAAACGACGTTTGTCCGATATGCTTATATAAAACTCACAATAAAGTGCAAGTGGGGGGCGATAAAGCGATCGAACAAAAGGAAAGAAGCCTATAGTGGCAACTAACATGGTTTTGATTTCACTTTTTGTTAAACAGAAAGGAGGTGAAAGTTCTGTCTAATATTAAGAAAATAAAATTGATAAAAGCAGAGATAGATGAGCTAATCAAACCAGAAATTGACATTCAAAACAGAATTAATGAAAATTTTAAGGCTTGTTATAAATTTGAGGAAACAGACGAAGATGCACAACAGGAAATAAAAAAATGGGAGCCTCAAATTAAAGAAGTAACTAAGATGCTTCAGCTCAAACCCGCTGAAATCGAAATATTCGATGAAAGATTACACGTCGACTTGGTAATTAACCCATGTGCTATTCCCGCAAACTCACCCACTTACAGGTGCGAATTTACCGCGATTAAAATGGACGATCGCCAATGGACTTATGGACTAGCTCGTACAGAATGCAATCACAATCCTGCGTACCAAGCCAATATGATAGATGCTAAATGTGCAGCATACGGTTATGGCAAGCTAGGTAAAAGCTATGGAAGGATTTGGGCTTATGCTTGGTTCTATTTTTACCCTCATTATCCAACTCCTAGATGGATATTAGTTAAACCCAGATTTCACTTACACGGATTCTATTACCTTGCAGGAACGTCATCTGCAGTACTAATCGCAACATCAAGGGGATATCAGGATGGATACTTCAGGGGAGGGGCAATCAAATATCCTCTGATTGAAACCGCTCCCGCATCTGATAGGTACGACGCAACAATAGAAACTGAATTTTGGATGCCTGTACAAGCCAAACCGTTCATAGTGATGGCGGGCGTAGAGCTAAGGGCTAGGGCCAAAGGCGTAGGTTCTTTGGCGTACATTGACTTTTCAAGTGGACCTGGAAACTATATCAAAATACCTTGGGTAAACACATCGAGCCCTTTTTAGCAAACGTCTATCCCCCCCTTTTTTTGCTTTTAATGTTATAGTAGATGGTCTAGAAGGCTGATTGAAACAGTACACTCTAGCATTGCATGAATTAGGAGAAGGAAAAAACGTTGGAAGAAGCTTATCTTCTTCTGCGTCTGTTGCCTGGCTTATACTGGCCGCTGTCTCGGCTCAAAATGAACCGTTTATGGTAGGAACTTCTGTTGTTGACTCGTGGAGCCGTAGAGTGTCGTTCCCTTGCTTCCAGTTTAGGTGTTATTGACCTGACTTTGCCAGCTTTAGATAATGAACCGTGTGATGGCACAATTTCACTTCCCTTGTTATTTGATGAAAAATACTAAACAAAGAGGTTCTTATAAACGTTCACAATGCCGAGCTTTACTAAACATATATCTTTGAGAAAAAGGAATTCAATAGCATGAAAGTTTGGGGTGAACCTGTTTGAGAGAGGCAATAATCTTAGCTGGAGGAGAAGGATGGCGACTAAAACCCGCAACATGGGTTCCAAAACCACTCCTGAAAATAAACAAGAACACCTTGATTGACCATCAAATCGAGTGGCTTCGTTCCCACGATTTCGAGAACATCATTGTGGCATCCAACAGAAAGGACCTCACAAAGCAGCCCGTTGAGTACTCCTTAGAAGAAGAGAACTTGGGCACTGGAGGCGCCACCAAAAAAGCCTTTGAGCAGGTTAAAGGAAAAGTAGCCTACGTCATGAACGTGGATGATCTTGTTTTCTATGACCCGAGCGAACTTTTTGATTACGCTGGAAAAGGAGCGGGAATACTGTTGGCTAAGCCTCAGATACCCTTCGGAAAGGTCACGCTCGCCAACGGCATAGATGTTATCAGATTCCAGCACAGAGAAACCCTTGACTTCTACGTCAGCACAGGCCATTATGTCTTCAAGAAGAGTGTAGTTGAGAAACTGTTTCCGGACAAGGGCGACTTCGAGTTCACTGCCATGCAGCGGCTGGCGGACAAGAAGATGCTTCAGGGATACACTTACCATGGACTGTGGTTCACTCTCAACACCATGAAAGAACTCATGGACGTAAGGAGATTCTTCAAAGAATAAAGGGCAAAGTTATGAAAATCTTAGCCTTGATTGGTAGCCCCAGAAAAAAGGGAAACACTGACCTACTAGTTGACCAGATTATTGAAGGCAGCAAAACAAATTGGCACACGGCTGAGAAGCTTTACCTTTATGATTACACGATTTCGTTATGTGCTGACTGCCGTAACTGCAAGAAAGGTGATTACGAATGCTGCATAAACGATGAGATGCAAAAGATTTACCCAAAAATGGCTGCTGCAGACCTGATAATTTTTGGCACTCCTATGTACTGGTATGGTCCCACCGCGAAGATGAAGATGCTGATGGATAGGATGCGCCCCTTTGTTGCTAACGGGAAATTAAAAGGGAAAAAGGCTATTGTGGTAATACCTTCGGCAGAGGGACCAAAAGCCTGTGATCCCATGATTGAGATATTTCGTCTGAGCTTCAATTACTTGAAAATGGAGTTTGTGGGAAAGGTTCTTGCTAAAGCCTTTGATAAGGGGACAGTTGCTGCGGATCAAACTGTAATGAATGAGGCTTATGAGCTGGGTGCTTCGCTTTAGGTTGACTGTTCCAGAGTCAACAATGAATACTTAGGGTTTTGGGGCAGAATGGGTAGGCTTAGTTGCCATAATTATTTGACGTTTTTTCGTTTGTAGACTGTTATTGCCAGCAGCATGGCGGCAAGCATTGTTAGGGTCAGGGCGGTTATTGTTTCGGGTATGGGTTCTGTGTTGAAGGTTATTGTTGTTCCGTCTGTGGAGGCTATGATGGTTCCCGAGGCATATGTTCCGTAGATGTTTACTCCTTTTGCCGTGAGTTTTTGTATTGTTTCGTTGTGGGGGTGACCATACGTGTTGTCTATGCCCGCACATATTACTGCATATTCTGGGTCTACGATGTCAAGAAATGTTTGGCTTGTGGCTGTGTAGCTTCCGTGGTGTCCAACTTTCAGCACGTCACATTTGAGGCTGACAACTGAACTGATGAGCATGCTTTGTTCTGCGGGTTCTTCTGCGTCGCCAGCAAATAGGAAACTGGTGTTTTCTACCTGCAGTTTGGTTACGACGCTGTTGTCGTTTTGGTCGCTGAATTCTAGGGGCTGAACAGGGTTAACGATTGTTAGGTTTGCTGTTTCGGTTAGGATGTAGATTTGTCCTCGCTGTGCTGCAGTCAGGTTGTGGGTTTGGGCTGCTGTTATGAAGTTTGTGTATGTGGCGGATGTGTGGGATTGATTGTTGAATAGCACACAGTCTATGGTCAGGGCAGAATTCAAGATGTTGATGAGTCCGCCGATGTGGTCTTCGTGCATGTGGGTGCCGATTACCAAGTGTATGTGGGTTATGTTCAGGCTGTCAAGGTAATCTAGGACGGTTTGTGATTGGGATGCGGAGCCGCCATCTATGAGTACGTCCTTGTTTGCTGTGTCAATGAAGATGGAGTCGCCTTGTCCAACGTCAATGAAGTGGACGGTTACGTTGGCTCCTGTTTGAGCAGAGGCTGAGGGAAGAAAGCAAACAATCAGTAGGGTTGCTAGAAGGGCGGCGGTTATTCTGGTTTTATAGATTTTATTTTCCTCCAGCCGTGCCTAGTTAATGTGGAGTTTTCGAAGACTGTTTTTGCGCCGCATTTACATGTGGCATGAATTTTGTAGGTTCCTTTCTCTGTTTTGTTGACTGAGCCAGCTAGGACAACAATTTTTGGGGTGCTGGAAACACTTTTTTGGTTATAGAATATTCCTAGGGGGCGCCTGCATCCGCTGCATCCTAGAGTCAGCTTTTGTCCACGTTGTGTGTCCATTTTGCCCACAGGAAACATCTCCAATATAGTCTAGGTTATGGGGTTACAGAAAATAAATGCTGCTGCAGACTTCACTGCTGTCTGCGGGGAGAATGGTTATGTGTATTGTCTGAAGGTGAATTCGCATTTTGTGCATCTGAAGAAGAGTGTTGAGCCTTCGTCGCCGCCTCGGGTTTGGACTTGCCAGAAGTAGGCTGTGTTGTTGCCGCATTTTGGGCACGCTATTTCCTGTGTGGGCATGGTGCGGACGTCATCTTCTTTTCCGATAACGGTTATTAGTTCTTTTTTGGGTCGGTTGATTTTTTTGGCGTCGTCAGCGGGGTTGTGTTTTCCGGGTTTTTTGTAGCCGCATTTTTGGCACATTAGCTTTAGAACTGTTTTTCCTTCTTCTTTTTTGCGGATGGCGGTTAGGCGTTTTCCGCAGTCTGGACAAAACTCCATACTAAACACCGAATCTTATGCGACAGACAAACACCGTTAACCCTTAAAAATTTTCTTAAATCCAAACAAACAACACACAACAGCTTTCTCTAGAAAAACAGAAAAAATACTGTTTTCAACAATGTACCTCTATTAGTATCCTAATATACTGGCTGTTCTGGATTGTAGAGTTGCTGTGCTGCTGAATTTCAGAAAAAAGCTATTTTTCAACAATCTGCTGCTATTAG
>PIXS01000165.1 GCA_003096255.1 Candidatus Bathyarchaeum sp.
AGGAAAAGAAACAGCGATATCTCCTTCACCTGCCCGTGCCACAGATTTAAAACCTTCAGAAGCAGCTGACCAGGCTATTAGAGGCAACAGTGAGACAAAAGAAGTCATTCCTGAAAAAAACGTACGTGAAGAAGAAAAGAAAATGAGTCCGCCTGTTCATTCGACAGGGACGAAAAAGAAAAGATCCGGGGAAGCTGAAATTGCGTCCCTGCTCTACAGGGCCCGGGCCTTTGAGATGAAAAAGGACTACAGGCAGGCTTTGGAGAATTACAAGGCTGTCCTTGCCAGGGATAAAGAGAATTTCACTGTAATGAATAATATCGCCTATATACTTTTACAACTTGGGAATGCAGAAGAATCATTGAAATATGCCGGGAATGCGCTCGCAATAAAAAACACCTATGTCCCTGCCCTCGTCAACCTCGGAATTGCACAGGCAAAATCTGATCAAAGAGATGCAGCAGAAATGATAGATGAAGAAACTTTGCGAAAAGTGGCGCTTTTTGGAACAATACCCAAAGAGGCAGTTTTCTGTTCATATGACGTTCCATCAATCTATCAGGTTCCATTAATTCTGGACAAGCAAGGTATGGGAGACTACACCTGCAAACGTTTAGGCATAAGCAAAAATGCGCCAGAATGGAACGAGTGGAAGCAGTTCGTGGAATGTTTCGAAAACCCAAAGCACACAGTAAAGATAGCGCTAATCGGCAAGTATGCGGGTTTGGTTGACAGCTACGTAAGCATGAACGAAGCATTCAAGCACGCTGGTGCAGCCTGTCAAACAACAGTCGAAGTGGACTATCTTGAAGCAGAAGACCTAGAAAACAACACAAACTGCGCCAAACTTCTGGAAGGACACGACGGAGTTTTCATTCCTTATGGGTTTGGACCCCGAGGAACAGAAGGAAAAATTAAAGGTGTCCAGTTTGCCCGCGAAAACAACATTCCGTTTCTTGGAGTCTGTTATGGATTCCAGCTAGCAGTCGTCGAATTTGCCCGAAACGTTTGTGGATTTGAAGGCGCCAACAGCACTGAAATTAACCCAAAAACACCTCATCCTGTCATTGATTTGATGCCTGAGCAAAGAACCGTAAACAACAAAGGCGGCACAATGCGGTTAGGAGCTCATGAAGTTCGAGTTCACAAGGACACTATTGCTTACACCCTTTATGGTGTGGAGCAGATTTTTGAGCGCCACCGTCACAGATGGGAAGTCAACCCTGACTACTGGAGCGCCTTAGAGAAAAACGGGCTTATTTTCTCAGGCAACAGTCCTGACGGCAGAAGAAAAGAGATTCTCGAATATCCAAGTAACTTCTTTTTCTTTGCGTCACAGTTCCACGGAGAATTCAAGAGCAGACCCACAAAACCAGAACCAGAATACTACGGTTTCATCAAAGCGTGTCTAGACAAAAAACTGGGAAAAACAAAGCCAGAATTCTAAACCAAGTCTAACTTCTGCTGAGTTTACTTTTCATAACCTGAAACTTGGCAGAGGATGAGTTCTTAATCGGGTTTTGGTTGAATCAGGTAAAAGATAATATGTAGAAACAGCCAATGGCTCGTATCACGGTGGACGAGAAGCGCTATGGTTACTGAAAAGGGTTTATCTCTAAAGAGAACTGTTCCTTTTCTGCTAATTGGCCTACTCATCTTTCTTGTCTACGTATACTTTTTTGTCGGCATCAACGAACTGTTCACAATAATCAAAGGCGTCGACCTCGTCTACTATGGCATAGCGGTTGTTGTTCTTTTTCTGACAATGTTTTCTAACGCTCTAACTTGGCAATACTTTTTGCGCCCACTGCTGGTCAAAGTTTCAATCCGAAAAACTTTCCTTTTCACGTGGATAGGTGTGTTTGTTGACCTTCTGGTTCCTGCAGAGTCCATCACTGGTGATGCGTCAAAAGTTTACCTCATGGCCAAAGAAACTGACGAAAGTGCCGGAAAAATTGTGGCATCCGTTCTAAGCCACAGAATATTAGCCATGATAATCTCCTTAGGCAGCTTGATTTTCAGCTCCGTTGCATTATATGCAATTCATTATACCCTTCCAGTCTTTGTTTCAAATTTGATTCTCGTCATAATAGTTGGAACCACAATCGCACTTTTCTTCCTGCTGTTGTGCATCCTAAAAGAAACCCTAACACAGAAACTAATTGACGCTGTGCTACGTTTTGTTGCATACGTCAGTAAAGGACGCCTAAACATAGAAAATCTGAGAACAAAAGTAAAAAAAGGTCTTGATACATTTCACGGTTCTATTGGACATTTGCTTAAGAACCCCAAAAACTTGGTTTTGCCAGTGTTTTTTGCATTGGTGTCGTGGATTCTGAGCATACTAATATCGTATCTGGTCTTTGTTTCGTTAGGACAGCAAATTGACTTCATTCTAATTGTAATCGTCTACTCGATAAGCGTAAACATCCAATCCATCCCCATCGGAATACCCGGAGAGGTAGGCCTAGTTGAAGTAGTAATGAGCAGCTTGTATGGCTTACTTGGAGTAGACGCCGGAATCGCAACTGCCGCAACAGTTCTCATACGGCTCCTCACAGTCTGGCTAAGAATGGCAATCGGATTCATAACCGTCCAATGGATAGACCTAGAAGACCTAGGAAAAAATCTGCGCCAAGACCTGTTCTAAACATTCCCTTTGGTGGGCTTCTCAAGGGCCTTCCAAAGATGGTCACTGGCAGGTCTGACAAGTTCAGTTTTTTCTCCATTCTTTGTTATCAAACTTCGTCCTGAACTGTGCTTAGTGACTTCGCCTATTACCGAAGCCTGAATTCCACAATTTGACAAACTGCTGATTATGCTGCCTGTTGACTCTTCATTTGCAACAACAAGAAGCGACCCCGAACTTATTAACTGCAGAGGGTCAACACCAAAATGGGAACAAATCTTGCGTGTTACATCTGGAACCAAAATGTTTTCCTCGTAAATATTGAATCCAACCTTTGCAGCATCAGCCAGCTCATGCAAACCTCCAGCAACACCCCCTTCGGTGGGGTCATGCATTGCAGAAACGCCACCGGTCTTAAAAGCCGTAATTGCATCTTTTACTACGCTAATTTTCTCAAAAAAACCTTCAGCTTCATCTACCAAAGCTTCGTTAAACACAGACAACAGTTCCTCTCTCCTGTCTGACGCTAGTATTGCTGTTCCCTCTATTCCCGTTCCCTTTGTAAGAATAATGTTATCGCCTACTTTTGCGCCGCCGGACGTTACGTAGTTACCATCTTCAGCAACTCCTATTGCGCATCCAGTAACTATTGGGTGCTCGATTCCGGGAGTAACTTCACAGTGTCCCCCAATTATTGCAACATCAAGCTGACGGGCTGCTCTGTCCATTTGGCTGCAAATGTTCTGTATTTGGTCTGATGTCGAACCTTTTGGCAACAATATGATTGAGTTAAACCAGCAAGGTTGAACCCCACGTGTTGCCACGTCGTTTGCGCTAACGTGAACCGCTAACCAGCCCAGCCATTTTTCAGCGCCAGTTATGGGGTCAGAGGAAACAGCTAAAACTGTTTTTCCAGCTTTAACAATTGCAGCATCTTCACCTATAGAAGAGCTGAGAACAACGTCGCCTCTTTTGGAGCCTAAGTTTTTGAAAACTATTTTCTCCAAAATTTCGGTCGGAACCTTACCTGGTGAGAAACCCATTGCATATTACCACTTTGACTATACTTCAGAGTTGCTAAAAATGGATTTGGTAACTGACTGTTACTACGAGACTTTTCTGCGTATCAACAGATACAGTAGCAAAGGACCGCCAAGAAACGCAGTAAGAGCACCTACAGGCAACATTATTGGAGCAATGATTCTTCGTGCAATCAGGTCTGCAATCAATAACAGGTTTGCGCCAAACAGACTAGAAGCCACGATTAGCACTCGTTCATCTCCACCTATGAATGCACGGCATATGTGAGGTGCAAGCAGACAAACAAAGCCTATAGCACCAGTGAAGCTGACTACTGTTGCGGTTGATATGCATGCGGTAATCAGGGTTATTGTTCTGATGCGTTCTACTTCTACGCCTAGGCTTTTTGCTGTGTCGTCTCCCATTTTCATGAGGTTAAGGTCCCACGACATTTTTACGTTAATCGCAAAACACACAAGAAACACAATTAACACGTAAGGCAGTTGCCACCAAGACGCTCGGGATAAGTCGCCTACTAGCCAGAACACAGCTTCGGTGACTGCGTTTGCTTCTGCGAAATATTGCACTAATGTGTTGCCGGCGGAAAAAACGTACATTACTGCTACTCCCGACAAAATTATTGTCGCTGGGTCTGCACCTCTGCGTTTAATCATCATTAGAATTACAAATGCTGGGATTAAAGAGAAAATAAACGCATTGCCTATAATCACTAGGTGTTCACCTAGTATGCCGTGACCTAGGATTATGCCGATTGATGCTCCTAAACCAGCACCTGCTGAAACTCCTAAAGTGTAGGGCGTGGCAAGTGGGTTTCTTAATATTGCTTGAGTTGTTGAGCCAGACATGGCAAATATTGCGCCAGCTAAGATTGCCATGAGTATTCTGGGTAACCGTAAAATCCACACAACTGAGTCTGCTAGTGAGCTTACTGTTAGATAGTCTGGAAAGATTTTGTTAAAAACTGCAGCATAAGCTTCAGTAAAAGATATTGAAGAAGAACCCTGAGCTAGACTAATTCCAGCTATAATGAAAATGGAACCTGCGCAAATTGCCAAAAACAGTATCCGTTTGAATAGCAGTTTTTTATACTTCTTTTTTTCTGTTTCAGCATCAGAAACTTTGTCAAACGGC
>PIXS01000166.1 GCA_003096255.1 Candidatus Bathyarchaeum sp.
GATAAAGACTCAGGAGCAATCGTCTGGAGCACACCCCTTCCAGACAGGCAACGGTGGCCAGCAATATTCAAAATCGATGAAACGCGCCTTGTCGTATCAAATTACTGTCTTGAAATAGAAAGTGGAGAAATATTATGGACCAGCGCAGATTTTTCTGCAAAAGTATCCTATTGGGCTGAAAGTGTTTACAGTCCAGAAGAAAAAATGTTTTACATTCAAGGCAACTCTGCAGTTCAAGCTTGGAACTTTTCTAATCCCGCAGAACCACCCACATTAGTATGGGAAACCTACGTGCAAGGCAGCACATCATCAGGAACAGGCATACAATATGGAGACGGAAGAGTCTTTCCAGGCTCATTTGAGACCCATCAAATGGGACTTAACGCCACAACAGGCGATGTCCTATGGGACACAGAAACAACAAGCGCAATGAGTTTCTCGGGCTCCTACATCGACGGCAAGCTGCTCAAAGCAGGAGAACATGACAACGTGTTCTACTGTTTCGATGCTGAAACGGGTCACGTATTGTGGAAATACAAACCAGAAAGTCAGATGGGATACTGGGTCAGCGGCAGCGCCACAGCATACGGCATGGTCTACGAGCTTAACAAGGACGGAAATCTTTACGCTTTGGACGTAAACAGCGGGAATTTAGTTTGGAAGTATGAAGGTCCAGGTTACTTCTTTTGGCCTGGATGGCCAGTGGTTGCAGACGGAAAAGTCTACGCCACAACAGGTCAAAGAGTATCGTATGACCCGTACACTTTAGAGTACAGCGAATCCGAGTTTGTGTGCCTTGACGCCTTTACTGGAGCACTTGTATGGGAATTGCCTATAGAAACTCATCCTCCAAGGGACTCTATTGCCATTGCCTACGGTAACCTGTACATCATACCCGGCTACATCAAAGAGATGACCATGGACAAATACGAAACCCTAAACGAGGTGTGGGCTATTGGCAGTGCTTCATGGTCAATGTGGCGGAGCGACCCAGCAAATAGTGGAGCAGGCCAGTCAGGTCCTAATCAACTGAACCTCCGATGGAAGTTTACTACAGGTGCAGGAGTCAGCTCCACTCCAGTCATTGTCGATGGCAGAGTCTATGTGGGCTCACAGGACAGGAACATCTACTGCACTGACGCGAGAGATGGCAGACTATTATGGAAGTTCATGACGGGTGCGCGGATTAAGTCGTCGGTGGCTGTAGCTGATGGCAAGGTGTATGTTGGACCTGACGACGGGAACGTTTATTGTTTGGATGCAAAGAATGGCAGCGTCTTATGGATGAAAGAGGCTGGAGGTTACATCGAGGTCCCCTTCAAGGCGGTAACAGGAATTCGTTCATCACCCAAAGTAGTAGAGGGGAGGGTGTATGTTGGGTCATTGGACACTAATCTGTACTGTCTTGATGCCGACTCTGGAGACATCATTTGGCAATTTGAAACAGAAGGCTACATCACCTCTTCTCCAGCAGTATCAGATGGCGTAGTCTATGTTACTTCGAGGGAGCCGGGTAGTGGCTCACTTTACAAGATAGATGCGGTAGAGGGTACGCAAATTTGGAAATGTGATATTCCGTATGTGATTGTGGCTGATAGGGGCACGGACTTGCAGGTGTCTCCAACAGTTGCAGATGGCATGGTTTTTGTTGGGGCAAACAAACAGAATTATTATGGAGTTAATGCTTCCACAGGCGATATTGAGTGGACGTATGTTACCACTGAGGGCACAGAAGGCATAGGAGGATATCTTATTGCTTCAGCGGGATACCATGATGGGCAGTTCTTTGTCGTGGACATGTTCTTTATAACGTCCCTTAATGCCAGTAACGGAGAAGTTGTTTGGCAGAGCTGGATAGGAACCGAGTTGTATACTTCGCCAACTTATGCTGATGGCAAAGTTTACGTCACCACAGACAGGCGCTTCGTTTACGTCCTTAATGCCACAAACGGAAACAGGCTCTCATTCTTTGAGACAGGCTCCAACAGCTGGTCAGCCCCCTCAGTCTACGAAGGCAGAGTATACCTTGGAAGCAACGACGGCAACATCTACTGTCTAGACGACTACCCAGTGACGACTGGTGAAATTCTGACGGGAATAGAGAAGACTGAGTTTGAAGTGAACAATAGCATCACGGTTTGCGGTCAACTTAATCCAGAAATCCCTTATGCACCAGTAACCGTAACTTTCACGAATCCTGATGGCACTATAGAAACCACAGATGTTACAGCCCAAAGGGACGGCGCCTTCAGCTTCAATTACATAGCTGACGCGATTGGTGAAGTGAAAGTTTCCTTAAGATGTTCTGGAGCAACGTTCATCATGCAGGATGCAGAGCTCAGCTTCACGGTAACTGAGGCAACGCAAGAACCAGACCAAAACCAACCAGATCAAAATCAGGATCAGGACCAGCCACAAGATTCAGAGGATTCAGGATTCCCTATAGAGTATACAATTGCAGCGGCTGTTGCAGTAATTGCCGTATTGATTGCTATTGTAGCCTACGTAATCATCAAAAAGAAGGACACAAGTTCTCCTATTGCGATTAGTGACTGAACAAGACGGCTTTGGCGCTAGATTTCTGTTGCTTCGGAATAGACTTTGGACATTTTTTGGGCACAAACATCCCAAGAGTAAGTGTTGCTGACGAATTCTCTGCCAGAACGCCCCATCTTTTCCCGTAAACGTTCGTCTGAGAGAAGCGTTGATATGGCATTGGCTAGTTCACGGCTATCAGGTTCAACCAGCAGCCCAGTTTCTTTGTTTTTCACGACTTCTGTTATTGCGGTAACGTTGAAGGCAACAACAGGCTTGCCCGTGGCTTGAGCCTCCAACAATGTGATGCCCTGTCCTTCCTGAATTGACGGTGAAGCAAAAACGTCTGCGCAACTGTATAATCGGTGAAGAAAATCGTCTGGAACACTACCCAAGAACACGAACTTGTCCGCGACACCCTGCTCTTTTGAGTATGCAATCAGGTGGCTTTTTAGGGGCCCGTCTCCAACCACCACAAACTTTGTTCCGCTATTTTCTTTGGCTACATTTTTAGCTGCTTCAATTAGATAATGCAAACCTTTTCGGGGTATCAGGTTGCCAACAAAAAGCACCACATGTTCGCTGTCTACTCCAACAACATCCTTGATGCCTTCACAATCTTCAGCAGGCTTGAACCTTTGGGTGTCCACACCATTTGGAACTACCCGAATTTTTGCCTCATCAACCTCATACAATTGAACCAGCCTCTGGAGAGAGTATTGGCTGACAGTAACAATCAGGTTCGCCTCTTTGGCTGCATCCTTTTCGATTTTTCCGAGACGCCGCATAAAAACGTTAGAGAGCTTCATTCTGAGGGACGGAGACACACTTTTTGACGCCTGAATGTACTCATCCGCCAAGACTCCATGAACAGTCTGTATGAAAGGCTTACCTATTTTCCGTTTCCTGAGACGCTTCAGAAATTTGTAGCCGCTGACAGTGTGGGCTTCATAAACGTCGGCTTCTATTGTGTCAACCATTTTGGAGATGGACCTGTTGAAAACCCAGTTGTCCAGTGGATAAATCCTGTCAGTGGAATAGCAGGGAACAACAGTTACTCCGTCAACCACAACGGTTTCTTTGAAGCCTTTTTTTGTTCCACTGTAAACCGTTGTCTCGAAGTCATCATGTAACCGTTTGGCAACCTCAATTATCCTCCGCTCAACACCTCCGAAGTAAAGGTGAGGCGGCTGCGTGTTAAAGACGGCTACCTTAAGCTTCTGGTCCATTGACATGTGCCCCGTTGTTTGAAGCGGATTCCCTGCCATTCTTTGGCAGCACTAACTATTAAAATGAAACTAGATTGGATAGGCTCCGCACACTTTACAGAATTTACTTTTCATGTTGCCGCCTATGGCCTTGCAGTGTGGGCACTGTTTACCTTCAGCATCCTTGAAGACTTCGCTGGGCACTCCAAAGTGGGACCTGAAAATCTCGTAATAGAACAGGTGCTCCTTGTCCCGAATAGTAACTTGATCAGCTTCCCGATACTTTTTCACCTTTTCTTGGAAGTAGCTGTCAGAAACTTTTTCGCTGAAAACCTGCGGAAATATTGTGGTTCCTGAACCAAACTCTAGGGGAGTTTTCTTTCTCCAAACAATTTCGTCGGGCAACAGCCCCTCGTAGGCTTTGCGCATTATCCATTTTCCCCATATTTTACCATGTTCCTCTCTGATCATCAGTTTCGTGTCCAAACCGTAGGCAAATGCTCTGAACTCTGGGTCAATGAAGGGAGGTTTAGACACCATCCCAAGGGACTCTGCCATAGGCAGGGAAGTGAACTGCATCACCCGCCACATGCTGGACAGATTGTCTTTCAGTTCCTGTTCGTTGAGGTTTACGAGCCAACTGTAGCCACCCAAAAGTTCGTCTAATCCGTCACCGGTCATGACGCCTTTGATTCCGTTCTCTTTTGCGACTGACAAGGCAACGTAGGCTGCTACGCTGTTTCTAACGTCCATGGGGTCAAAAAGCTTCAGAACCTTGATGACATCGTTGATGGCTGATTGCATTTCCGTGTCGCCAAAAACATGGATTGTGTGGTTCATCTTCAGCAGTTTTGCCATCAGTTTTGCGTATTTGAGGTCTAAGGCTGGAGAGTTCTCGAAGGCAACAGTGAATAATTCAAGTTTGGCGAATTTTTGTGCCGCAAAGGCGACAACGCTTGTGTCCAATCCTCCAGAGAA
>PIXS01000167.1 GCA_003096255.1 Candidatus Bathyarchaeum sp.
CAGAGGGGATTTCATGTCCCAGAACTCTTTGGACCAGTGGGTAGGGGAATTTGTCAAAGCCTGCCTCAACGGGGGTGTGTGTTGTAGATATGCAATGATTTCGCACGTCCTCAACGTTATATTCGTGGTTGCGCAGTAGCTCCAAAGTTAAGAGTGCAGAGTGTCCCTCGTTCATGTGGTATTTGCTTATGGTAAAGCCCAAAGCATCAAGCATACGAGTGCCGCCTATGCCCAAGACAATTTCTTGTTTTAGACGATTGGTTTCATCTCCGCCATAGAGACTATCGGTTATGCGGCGGTCTTCGGGGGAATTTCCTTCAACATCAGTGTCAAGGAAAAGGATGGGAACGGTGCTGCCCAAAGCGCTTTTGTGTTCGTATATCCATGCTTGAACTGTGACGGGGCGATTTTCGATTTTTATCTCGATGGTTTTGGATGCAAGTTCTGTAACTTGTGTTGGGTCCCAGTCATCTGGGAGTTCGCTTTGCTCACCTGATCCGTTGAGTTTTTGCTTTAGATAGCCCTTTCGACTAACCAAAGTAACGGCGACCATGGGCACAGACAAATCGGCGCTGGAACGAATAACATCACCAGCTAAAACACCCAATCCGCCACTGTAAGTATGAATATCATTTCGAATGCCCACTTCCATAGAAAAATAAGCAATTTTATTACCATTCAAAGGAGTCTGCACAGACACGCCACCCTCAAACCAAACCTCAAATCTAAAACCAACTAGACCTAATAACCTTTTATTCCAGGCAACAACCCAAATAATCAGAGCCCAACAGGGGTTAAATAGTTATCCTAAACACAAACTCGTCAAATCTACAAACCCAAAAGATTCCATAGCCAAAAACGCACCAAAAGCTGCGGTGAGAATGTTTTAATTTTGTTTTAGCATTCAGTTATAGTGGATAAAGTGTTTCTGAGTTGTGTTTATGAAGTTTGAAAGTTTTATTAAGGAAATTGTTCCGCGTTTAGAGGGTGTAACGAGTTTTCGGTTTCCTCGGCCCGATAAATTGGTTTACAAAGCAGGGCAGTATATGCTTGTTACCATAACATCTGGCGAGAAGCAAATGATGCATGCTTTTAGCATTTCAGGCAGCCCCACTGAGCCAGATTACATAGAATTTACCAAAAAATTCACTGATAGCGAATACTCCAACACACTAAAAGCCCTAAAACCCTTAGATTGGGCACAAATCGACGCGCCCCACGGCAACTTCACCTTCGAGGGAGAACACCCAAAAATCGCCTTGCTCACAGGCGGCATAGGCATAACCCCCTTTAGAAGCATATGCAAATACTGCACAGACAAACAAATCAACAGCCAAATCACCCTGTTCTATGGATGCCGCAACCCCAGCGAAATAGCCTTCAAAGATGACCTAATGCAGATGCAAAAACAAAACAAGAACCTCAAAATAGTTGTCACAGTCAACCAAGCCGACAGCACATGGCAAGGACCTGTAGGAAACATCACCCACAACCTTGTTAAACAGCACCTACCCGACTACAAAGACCACATGTTCTACGCTTGCGGTCCACCAGGCATGGTTAAAGCCATGACCAACATGATAAAAGAGCTAGAACTGCCCGAAACGCAGCTAAAGCTCGAAAACTTTGCGGGATACACATAACATCCCTTTTCCACAATAGCCCCTTTTCTTTTGTCGGTCGAGGTGTTAACCGACAAGATTTTAAATAGCACAAAGGCAGTACGCTGGTTTTTGTAGGACTATAAAAGCTTGAAAGGATTTTTTGAAAAAATCCAAACAGAGGCCACCTTAGTCACCTCATCGAAAACACAAAAATAACCACACAATATGATCAAAAAAGTTTCTTTTTTGCACTTATGAAAAAGGGGTCAAAGCAAAAGTGGAGCTGAATGAGCTTGGGTGATGGTTTATGCAGCAATAAACTGTTTGGTTTCATTTGTCTTCCTATTTTGGTTCCCAAGCCCCAGTAAATCCATTTACAAAATATTTTGGGCTGTACTACCAGTGGTGGTAGTTCTAGGTGAAGCACTGAGTATGTGATTTTTCCAAATCCAGCATCTTTTTGAATCTAACTTTTGCTGTTTTTCCGGCAGGCAACGTCATTTTTGTACTTATTGTTATTTTCATATCCATATTCGTAAGTCGAGGCATTAACCGACTAGATTTTAAATAATCAAAACTCGTACGCGATTTTTATAGGATTGAAAAAGGTTGAAAGATATTATTTTGAAAAATAACAAGCATACCCGAAACCAAACTGTAACTGCAATTGTCCTTGTGCTGATGTTAACTATTGCTTTTTCGGTCACCACTTTTGTTCCTAGCGTACAAGCGGCTCATACAGAATCCGACACTTACGCATTCATAACTGTCGCGCCTGACCCTGTGGGTGTGGGTCAAACAGTATCTGCCATGTATTGGCTCGTGGAAATGAATCCCCTATCTGGAGCGAATCAGGAGGCTGTCTGGCAGGATTTCACTTTAGTAATTACCAAGCCTGACGAAACAACGGAGACTATAGTAACCGATGCAAACTCCGCCGCAGGCGCAGTCACCAATTATACCCCTGACCAAGTTGGAACCTACACTTTTACTTTCAAATTCCTTGGCGAGCAAATCACGACTTCTACAATTGACAATTACTACAAACCCAGCACAGCTACAACCTCGATTACTGTTCAGGAGGACCCTATAGAGGCACTGCCACAAAATCCAATTCCAAATGATTACTGGCAACGACCAATAAACTGGGAAAACCAGATATGGACTTCCATCTCAGGAAACTGGTTTGGGGATATCCATCTTTGGAGTAATTGGCAAGCGCACGGAAAAACTCAAGGCATAAACCCTGACACCATAGCCCCAGGAAGCGCTCACGTAATGTGGACTTTTCCCATAGCCTTTGGAGGCCAAATCGGTGGCTCAATGTACACTGACAACGACAAAAGCAACTATTTCGTTGGAAAATCATACAAAGAATACTGGATGCCCCCAGTTATCATAAACGGCGTCATGTTCTACAACAGTCCACTGGGCATACCACCCCGAACAGGAGTAACAGCCGTGAATCTGCTTACGGGAGAAGAAATCTGGCATAACGAAAACATTCCTTCCATTAGCTTTGGAACAGTGTATTCGGAGCATAACCCAAACGAAGTAGGCGGCTGGCCATACCTATGGTCCACAGGCAGCAACTACACAATGTATGACGCAAACACAGGAAGAGAAATCCTAACCGTAACAGGCATGTCAGGAACCCCAATCATCGACCCAACAGGACAACTACTTGTCTACAGGCTACAACCAATTAACGCCACTCATGGGTTCTTGTCAATGTGGAACCAGAGCAGAGGCACAGGAAGCAGAGGCGATGAACCATGGAACAGCTGGGCATACAGCACACCCGCAGGCGCAGTACTTAGCTACGAAAAAGGAATACAATGGAACGTAACAGTACCCATATTCCCACAAACAGGGACCTCGGTATCCATCTGGGCAGTAAACGATGGCGTAGTTCTTGTCACTGGGTCAGCATCAATTCAGGATTACCAAACAGAAGCAGGATATAGCGCATACACTGGAGAACTTCTATGGCACACAAACCGCTCCATAGGAATGATTCAAGAAACAACAGCATGCCTACCAGGACCCGTAGCAAACGGAGTGTACACAGAGCACAACAAACAAGTCGGCACATACTACGCTTTTGACATCCACACAGGAGAGTTACTTTGGGGACCAACCGAACCAGACACTAACGCATGGAACTCACTAACTAGACAAGGAATAGGCGACGGCGACAAATTCGTCATGGCAGGCGTAGCCTCAGCAAGAGCATACAACGCACAAACAGGCGGTCTGGACTGGGAATTCTTCGCACCATCCGCAGGCCTCGAAGTAGCCAACCCAACGTATCCATTTGAAGGCATGTACAACTGCTTAATTGGAGGCGGCTTAACCTTCCTGTCGGTTACCAACAGCCACGGCAATCAACTCTTTAGAGGCGCAAAAATGTATGCCGTCAACATGACCACCGGAGAGGAAGAGTGGAGCATAGATGGATTCTACGGAGAAGCACACGGCGGCGGACACGCACTAGCAGATGGCTGCCTCGTCGCACACAACATGTACGACAACCAAATCTACATAATCGGCAAAGGTCGCTCAGCTACAACAATCTCGGCACCTAACACAGCACAACCCCTCGGATTAAGCGTATTACTACAAGGAACCGTAACCGACCAATCACCCGGCGATACTTGTCTTGGAATACCAGCAGCAGGAACCCCCGCAATCTCAGACCAACACATGAGCCAATGGATGTCATACCTCTACATGCAAAAACCCAAACCAGCAGACGCAACAGGAGTTACAGTGCACCTAACAGCCATTGACCCCAACGGCAACACCCAAGACATTGGATACACAACCAGCAACTCACTAGGCAACTATGCAATCGAATGGGAACCACCAGTGCCAGGACTGTACACTGTAACTGCAACATTTGAGGGCTCAGAATCATACTTCCGCAGCGAAGCAGGAACATCATTTATCGTCTCCGAAGCAGCCTCAGCTCCAGCAGCCTCACCAGCAACACCACAACAACCAACAGCTACACCATCAACCAACACACAAACACCAACCCCAATACAACCCACCACACCATCACCCAGCACAGCACCCCAACCAGCAACTAACGCTATTCCAACATCCACATATCTAGTCGTAGGCGCAACGATAGCTGTGATAGCCATAGCCACCGCAGTTGCCATAGCCATAAGGAAACGCAAATGAACACAGAAGTTCATTTCCCTTCTTTCTTTTTTGACCAACTAAAAAAAGGTAAAAACAAAAAGTGAGCTGAAAGGGCTTTGGGCAAAGATTTCGTATTAGCAAAAGGATGTTTGGTTTCATTTTCTTTTCCCTATTTTGGTTCCCAAAGCCCCAGCAAATCAACAAAAAATAGGGCGCCTTCCAGGACAATTGTTTTTTGCGGGTTTTTGGTATTTGGAGCTTTTATTTTGACAAGAGGGGCAATAACGTGTGAATGTTGTCGGGCATGACCTGACCGACCAAAGTTAATAAGCACCTGAGTCAACTTTACGCCCCTGATATGAAATAGGAGAGTTAGGTTATTGGAAATTAGGGAAGAGGATATTGAAACCTTAACTTGGTTAGGACTTACTGAGAGACAAGCGAAGGTTTACCTTGCCCTTCTTCAGATCGGTTCATCAAGCGCCGAAGCAATTTCTAAATTGTCCACAGTTCACAGACAGGAAGTTTATCGACTAGTGGCGCGCCTTCAAGAAATGGGTTTAGTGGAAACAAATATTAC
>PIXS01000168.1 GCA_003096255.1 Candidatus Bathyarchaeum sp.
AACAAACTAACTAACGAACACACTTTTTCAAGAAAACGTCACATCAAATGAAAATGACGTTAAATGCGGTTGACTTGGAACAAAAAATCTGCTTCTGAAAAACAAGAACAGTTGACTTAAAAAAGAAAAAGAAAAGAAGAAGGCACTTTAGTATCTTCTTCGCTGGTATCCGCCGCTTCTTCCGCCGCCGCTTCTACCGCCACCGCCATATCCGCCGCCGCCACCGCGTCTACCGCCGTAGCCGCCACTCCTGCCGCCGCCACCGCGTCCGCCGTATCTGTTGAATCGTCGTTCTTGTTCGTATTTTTTGTCTGATAGGTTGTTTTCTGTGTTGACTTCTGCGATTGGTGATTCTTCCATTACTTCGTAGCTGCCGTATTTGCCTATGTTTAGGCGCATGTTTCCTCTGAAGAGGTTAATGTACCCGTTAGTGATTTGTAGGGTGGCTTCTTCAGCTATTGCATCTATTTTGTCGTCCCAAAGGGTCATGTATATGCTGCCTGTTTCGTCTCCAACTAGTGCGTCTGCAACTCTGCGGACGGAATAGTCGCGACCAGTTACGCTTCTAACTTCGCCTTTAGATACTACTTTCACGATTGTGTTGACGCCTCTCGAGTTTGGGGTCAACGTTTCTACTTTTACGAGTTCTTCGCTTTCGTTTTCAGATGGTTCTTCAGTCGACATCTCATCTACATCCGATTACATGGTCTTTGACTGGAGCCACTTCTTAAAGATTGCGGTTTGGGTACATTGGCTGTAATGTGCTAAAACCTGTGACTCTGCATCAAGTTAAAAAATAAAAAATCTGCACAGCATACGGCATGCCACTCATAATTTATAAGTTCCTTACATTAAATCCTTAATGAAAGGTGTTTTTGTTGCGTGGGCAAAGAAAATTCCGAGAGCGAGCACCCTATGTTCCACTAGAAAAAATTGATGATTACAGCTGGCGTATACCCGAAAGCTTCAAGTCAGGTATGCGTGTTCCCGGCATGGTCTTTGCCGACGACCAGCTCATAGAAAAAATGAAAACAGACCGAACTCTTTCCCAGTGCGCCAACGTTGCCCACCTGCCTGGCATCTACAAGCATGCTGTTACATTGCCTGATGGTCACGAAGGATACGGTTTTCCCATAGGCGGAGTAGCTGCTACAGACTATGAAGACGGCGTGATAAGTCCCGGGGGAGTGGGATACGACATCAACTGTGGAGTCCGTCTATTAACTACAAACCTTTCTGAAAGCGACATAAGACCGTACCTTGCCGCCCTCACCACCAGTATCTTCAAGAATGTTCCAAGCGGACTAGGTAGCAGCCGCAAAGACTTCCGATTGAGCACGCATGAACTTGAACAGCTGGTCACAGAAGGCGTGTCTTGGGCAGTAAAGAAGGGGATGGCACGACCTGAAGACGCCGATCACTGCGAAGAGGGAGGATGTATGGAGGGCGCTAATCCTGACAAGGTTTCGTCCAGAGCCAAACAGCGGGGTCTTCCTCAAAGCGGCACCTTAGGTTCAGGAAACCATTTCCTAGAAATTGGAAAGGTTGACAAAATCTACGACAAGAAGGTGGCTAAAACCTGCGGAGTCACCCATGAGGGGCAGGTAACTGTTTTGATTCACTGTGGTTCCCGCGGATTCGGGCATCAAACCTGCTCAGATTATCTTCGTGTCATGGAACGAGCCGTCGAAAAATACAACATAAATGTGCCTGACAGGGAGCTTGCCTGTGCACCCGCCACAAGCGACGAGGCACAAGACTACTATCAGGCTATGGCATGTGCCGTCAACTACGCCTTTGTTAACCGTCAAGTCATCACTCACTGGGTTCGCCAAAGCTTCGAAGAGGTTCTTAAGAAGCCAGCAGAAGATTTCGGATTAGATTTGGTATATGACGTTGCCCATAACATAGCAAAAATCGAGGAACATAACATAGATGGGAAACGAACCAAAGTTTGGACTCACAGAAAAGGGGCAACAAGATGTTTTCCGCCAGACCACAAGGATGTCCCAGCTGACTACCGAAGCGTAGGCCAGCCAGTTATTATACCGGGAAGCATGGGCACAAGCTCGTGGCTGCTGGTTGGAACCCACAAAGCCATGGACGTTTCCTTTGGTTCCACCGCTCATGGAGCTGGACGCATGTTAAGTCGGTCGGCTGCGAAGCGGAGGTTTTGGGGAGGAGACATAAAAAGAAGTTTGGAAAGCAGAGGAATTGTTGTCAGGTCAGCCAGCGCAGTTGTTTTAGCTGAAGAGGCGGACTCGGCATACAAGAACGTGGACAATGTGGTGGAAGTAAGCGACAAAGTGGGAATCGCAACCCGCGTTGTCCGATTGGTTCCAATAGGAGTCGTAAAAGGATAAAACAACGTTTAGCGCTGCTGTGTTCTCAGATAATGAAAGAGGTACTCTTGAGCGTAGCCTGCATACGTTCCGAAGTATTCTCTTCCAAACTGGGCAATTGTAGCGTATTCTTTTGACGTGATTGAGCCCTTGCCTGTGACGCGTTTAATGAAGGAATCGTCGAAGTGGCTGGCGTACAGGCGTGTGGCTGCCCGTTTCATCCATACATCTATGGGAAAAGCATCAAGCTTCTCCAAAGAAAACAGTAGAACGCAGTCAGCAACTTTATGTCCTACCCCAGGCAAGCATAACAGTTCTTGTTTAGCTTCGGGGTAATCCATGGGTTTCAATGCTTCTAGGGACATGTTTTTGCTGTCGACCCGTTTTGCGGTCTCTATGACCCGTTCAGCCCTGAAGCCTAACCCGCAGCTTCGCAAGTCTTGGCAGTTGAGTTGGGCAAGGGTTGATGGCTTTGGAAAGGTGTAGAAGTCGATGCCGTCAAAGGTTAACTTTTTTCCGTAGCATCTGGATATGCTGTTGACCATTTTTTTGATGGCTGGAATGCTCTTGTATGTTGCACAAATGTAGGAGATAAGGCACTCCCATGGCTCTTGCCTGATTAGCCTCAAGCCACAAAAACGCCTGACAGCCTCTCGAATATGCTCGTCTTTGCTTATCTCGGCGAAGATGGACGGCAGGTCATCGTCCAATCGTAGGTAGCTCTCAATGAATTCCCTGTTTGGGGCGTCTGGAAAAGCCTCAAAAATCAGCCCTTCCTCGTTCTGTTTTATCTTAATTACCTTATCTGCGGCTACGCCATACCACCAGTCACCGAGTTTTTGCCATCTGAAAAGCTGACCACAATCTAGGCTGTAATCTAAACTGAAAGGAACTTTCTGCTTGTCCAGCTTAATCTCCATGGCTGTTCCTCAGCACCGTGGTTACGTCTCCAAGAAGGGGTTGTATCGTTTTTCGTCGCCTATGGTGGTTGATGGTCCGTGCCCACAGTAGACTATGGTGCTTTCGGGCAAGCACATGAGTTTGGTTTTGATTGACTGCATCAGGTCATTGTAGGAGCCGCCGAGGAAGTCGGTTCGTCCCACTGAACCTGCGAAAAGGGTGTCTCCGGTGAAAACGGCAGTGTCGGTTAGGAGGGAGATGCCGTCTGGTGTGTGTCCTGGCGTGTGGAGAACCACGAGCTTGAAGTTGCCCACCTGAAGGACGTCTCCGTCCCGGAGTTTCCTGTCAGCGTTCACTCGTTCGATTGTGTTTTCGTGGATGAGGATGGGCGCGCCTGTTGCTTCTTTCATGTCGTCGTTTCCGACTACGTGATCGGGGTGACCGTGGGTGTTGATGATGTATTTGACTTTGAAGCCATTCTGTTTTATGTAGTCTAGAATCGGTTCAGTTTCCCCTTCGCTTTCCATCCCTGGGTCAATAATAGCCGCTTCTTTGGTTTCTTCACAGCTTACAACATAACAGTTTGTGGATAACCAGCCAACAGGGAAACTTTTTACATTCATCGACATTTCCTCAACGAAACTTGATAACGCATATCCAAGAGAAACCAAACTATAAAAACTATCCAAAAAATCAGCCACAAACAGTGCCTAGAATTTCCAGAAAAAGCTATTTTTCAACAATGAACTACTATTAGGCTCCAAATATGTTCAGAAAAATGAAAAGCAGACAGTTGCTGTGCTGCTGAATTCTAGAAAAAATACTGTTTTCAACAATCTGCTGCTATTAGGATACTACTATGAAGTGGAGTTTATTCCTGAATCGCTTTTTTGTCTCATAGCCAAGAACCATAAGATACTGATTATAACTGCGATGATGCTTAGTTGGAAGAAGTCTAGTGTCAAGGAGCCTTTAGTCACCACTAAATACATTGGTTCGGGGTCCATGCCTTTTCTTACAGTTTGTGGGTCAAGCTCCCAATATTCATACGTTGGGCGATAAGCAAGAGGAGAGTACTCAACTTCAATGAGGGTCGTGTTTTCATGATAGGGACTCATATCCTTCCTCACATACAAGTCAGAGTAAGCAAGAAAACCGCCTACAGCAAGTATCAAAACGTTCACAGCAACAAACAAAACAACAAAATTACGACTCATTTTCTTTCCATCTCAGCACCACATATTCACCAACAGCCTTTAGGCAGCAAATCTTCTATTTTACAATACATAAATCAACACACTTTTTTAACAATTTCCAATAAACACCAAATCAACTAACCAAACAACAAAATGATGTGGTTGGTCAAGGTTTCTTGACTAGCAAATGCTTCATTTTAGTCAATTTTTCTTGACAAAAAACCTTTTTCATCTAAACTAACTAGCAGTAATTGGTTTGGTGCATATGAAAAAATGGGCACTAACACTCGGTTCACTGCTGCTGTTGGCTTCTTGTTTAGTAGTGCCTGTTCGTGCTGAGGAGTCTTGGGATATTGAGATTTTGAGTGAAGAGGTCATATACATGGGTCATGGTTTTTGTCCGATTAAGGTGGATTCTGAGGATAATCCTCACATGGTGTATAGTGGGGTAGGTCATATGGGTTATGTGTGGTGGAATGGTATTACATGGAGCACCCACAAAGGCAACTATGGAGTGCCCCACGATCTTGTGCTAGACGCTAACGACACTCCCCACATAACATTAGGAAGCTTAGCTTACGCGAGGTGGA
>PIXS01000169.1 GCA_003096255.1 Candidatus Bathyarchaeum sp.
ACGCAACAAAACGGAATTCGGTAAAGCTACTTTTGTTGTCTGGAGTGTTTTTTGGTGTTGCCTTCTTGACTAAGGCCTTTGCCGTGTTCTTGCTGGTTCCCCTTGTGATATACTATCTTTATGCTGGGCAACGAAATCTTTGGCGCATTCTTATGGGTGCAGTGTATTTTGTTCCCGCCCTAGTCTTCACTTATGTATGGTACGAACTAATTACGAACAGGGGCTTCTTTGCTGCCTTCACCCATGATGACTTCAACTTCCCTATTACTGGCGTTGCTCCTTCGCCCTTTTTCCTTCTTTACTATCTATTGGGCGCTGTGGGTGTGTTCTTTTTGGCTTCAGGAGCCGTGTCGCTGGTGGTCTCTTTTCTGCGCACAAAAAAGCTTGGTAAAGTGTTCGTGTCTGACATAATTTGTTTGGCTGCCGTTGTCACAATTCTGGGCGTGAACATGTATTTGGTGCTTGGGAGGAATCGGATATGCGCCTACAACAATCCCGTCAAGTATGATTACCAGTTTCTGCCCCTGTTCTGCCTGCTTGCCGCTTCGCTACTAAACAAGTTTTACTCCCTTGACTTAACCAATTTGAGAGACACAAAAAGCAAACTGGTATTTCTTGTAACCGTTACCGGGTTGGTTTTGATTGTAGTGTCTATGGTTCAGAACGTTCTTGTTTTGAACGGCTACGTCACCCAAACAGGAGTCCTATTCAGTGTAGAAGGAGAAATGGGCTACTCTTTCGAACATATCGCCTTCAACGATGTAGCCCCCATATCCTGGACACTTCAGTGTTTAGGTCTCGCCACAGTTTCCTTCAGTCTTTTTTGGGTAAACAGAGACAAACTGAAGACTTTAGCCGCGACACTTAAGTTATGACCAACACTTGTCCTTAACCGTAGTCAATGTTTTTCCAAAACAGAATGTAGGATCGAGCAGATGAAACTGCTCTGCAAAAAAGAAATGTTGAATTTCTGCTTTGATTACTTGATTATTTCACCGGAGACGCCGTCTATGCTGACGGTTTTTTCCTCTTTGGTCTTTTCGTTTCTTAAGGTGATTTTGTAGATTGGATTATAGATTATGGCATACTCTGTGACTTGGAATAGTTCGTTGTCAACGTCGTCTACGTCAGAGGGTCTTTGTATGGTCTTGGTTTTAGCCATCGCCAGCACTTCACGATTAGAAATCTTCACCTTTTCAGCATTCTTTGCGAACTCCTTCAAGATTTTTCTTGGATTGTCTTCAGAAGGTGCAATGGGAACCTGGTCAGGTGAGATTTCGTTTCCGCTTTTGTTGAGGATGAAGTATGCTTTGTCTTCGTAGAATGACCATTCTTGTCCTTCAAGATTGATTACTTTCTGGAATTGTTCCGGGTCAGTGTTGGGAATGGGCAACATTTTTGGTTTGAAGGTTTCTCCGAGAATTTTGATCACTTTTGCTTTCTCGGTGACTTCGAAGGTGAAAGTTTTCTTTGTAAAGTATTCGATTCGGTATTTTGCGTCAACCAGAACATAGGGTTCATAGTGTTTGTCAACCGAAACCACGTGAATGTCTTCAAGTCTTGGTTTTGAGAAGCGTTTAATGAACAGTTCATTCTTCATTTCTTCAGCTTTCTGCTTTAACGTAGCAGGGTCTACTCTAGACTTGTAGACAATAACCTTTCGCTGAGCTATATTTTCGGGAATTTCTGGAATCGTAGTCAAAGATAACACCTGTGGGAACAGGAAAAAGGGGAACTTTCGTTAATTAATGGTTTATGAATCCACGCTCAACATTTCATATACTTACCAAAAACCTACAGCTTAAACCAACTTCCAAGCAAACAACATTAACTTATGTTGCTTTGAATAGATTGAAGCCTCCTTTTCTCATCATTCGCCAACATGTGTGCTCTTCGAATTGGCTCAGGCAACCTGTACTTTCCCAAACATTCCCCTACAATTTCTATTGCTCTCTTCAATGATATCCTGTGACCGACACTTACGTAAACTGGCTTTGTTCCCTGCTTTGTAACAACCTCAGCGCCCACAACCTCACCCTTGTATCTGAGAGACGCCCAGCCATCCTTACCTGTCTGTTCCACTTCGCCACAAAGCAGACTCTTCGCCACCCCAACAGTGGGCTTATCCAGAATCAGCCCCAGATGAGACGCAAACCCCAAACCATATGGATGAGCAAATCCTTGACCATCAACCAAAAAAACGTCTGGCTCCGTTTGAAGCCTTCTTATTGCCGAAACGGCTGGGGGAATTTCTCTGAAAGACAAGAGGGTGGGTATGTACGGAAATTGTGTCTTAACTGCAGTTACCTGTGTTTCAACCTGAGACAAAGTCTTGGTGTCAAGAACAACCACTGCACAGACAGATGTCCCCTCCAAATACGCAACATCCACCCCTGCAACATACTCAACAGCCTCAGGCAACTTATCCTCAAAGATGAGCCTCTTGCACAATCGCAACTGCAATTCATGAGCCTTTTTCACGGAAAACTTTGGACTAACCTTAATCGGCAACTCCCACTAGACCCTCAAACTGCATACGTTTCAGGCTTTCTTATGTTCATTTTCCGATTGTTTTTTCCAGTTTCGAGATGGATTGTTCCAAGGCGTTTCTTCGTACTTCGCTGGTGATGTCGCCTCTGGTGATTTCGATGAGGCGTCTGGCGACGTCGCCTTTTCTTCTGAGACCGTTAACTATCACGTATGCGTCATCCAATGCCGTTAGTTCAGAGTAGATTTGTTCCATCCTTTCCAGAGTCTTCTCTGCGGCTTTCACGTTTCCTTTTCTGATCAAATCAAGGGTTCTTCGTCTGAGTTCCCCAATTACGTCCCCTAAAGCCAGCACATAGGGAGTGAACGGAACCTTGATTTCTTCTGGGCTAGCAAATCTGTCTTCCTGAATCAAAGTGAGCAAGATTTTTGCTTCAGCATGTTCCTCAAAGGCTGCTCCAACAGAGCCACTGTAAAGTAGATACGGATAATCTTGGGCTCTCTCTTGAAGCTTGACAAAAAGCGCTTTTGCTTCCTTAAGCATTGCTTTTGCGTCATCAAATCTTTCTTGATGTGTGACCTGGATTGCCTGTTTTGAGAGGCGTGTTGCCTTTCGCATGTCTCTATGAACGTCTTCCCGCACTTGTTCTCTTGAGCTCAGTTCTTCCTGAATTTTTTCCAGAATCTCCTTCAACGACATAAAGTTCACAGCCAGAAACAATCAGAAATGAAGCTAGGCTAACTTAATAGCCTTTTCCAAGCGGCTAAGCAGAACCACTCTACTATCAGGAGACTCGTCCAGTATGTTGTAGCTTGTTTCATTTGCTAGTTGAGCGGCAAAGTCTCTGATTTCTTTGTGAGTTGGCATGTTGCTGCCGTCTAGCCGTAGCCTCGAAAATCCCACATGCATGTACGCCTTCGGCTCCAAGTACGTGGGGTCTGCCTTCTTGA
>PIXS01000170.1 GCA_003096255.1 Candidatus Bathyarchaeum sp.
AGAACCCGTTGATTGTCATTGACCCTCACAGGAACGTTACGGCGATGATGGGCAACGTTGTTTTGCCTTCGGCGTTTACAGGCATAGAGTCTGAAGGTACGGCTTATCGCATCGACGATGTGCCTTTGCCTTTGAAGAAGGTGGTTGACCCACCAGAGGGCATACTGAGGGACGAAGTGATACTTGAGCGGATTCTCCAAAAGGTCAAAGAAATAAAGGGTTCTCAAAAAACCAGAACCGTTAAATGTAAAACTGCCAGTGTCCCTGCCTGAAAAAATGAAACACAAATGATTGGTCAACGAGGTCACAAAGCTGAACATTACATCCGTGGAACTATGTAGAACTGCCCTTTTCGCTGCTATTCTAACAATTGTAGAACTCTTCAGTTTTACCTGCATTTACCCCGTGTTGCCGCCAATTGTTGCTGTGCCCTTTGTTACCACCTTCGTGTTGGCATTGAGCATTCCCTTCGTAAAAAATCAGGGGGTCTTAAGTCTAATTGCCACCACGCTGGTCCTCTTGTTTATGGGAAACATTCTGCCTGGCCCGTTAACAATTCCAGTTTACGGTGCCATGTTTCAAACACGAAAAGTGAAATTGTCAGGTGCATCATCAGCAATCATACATGTGATTTACGGCGTATTTTTGGCGCCCCTAATTTTTTCAGTTGCACCAGCAAAAATATTGTACACTTCTTTTCAAAACTTTTTCAACAGTTTCGCAATCGCAAATTTTGTAGTTCTACTTCTTTTTGGAGTGTTTGGAGCAATCAGTGCGGGCTCAGGCTACAAACTTGGACGATTAATCGAAAAACAATACTTCCACCTCAATGACGAGGAGAGCACATTCACAAATGATAAACAAAAATAATGAGTTGGTAAAAAAATGATTGAATCCGTTGTTAGCCAATATGAAACCCTGAGGAACTGGTCGTTAAAACTAGTAGAAATGCTTGACTTAGAAGACGAAATTGTGACCTGCAGCGTACTAAAGAGTGACTGGGCAAAGCTTCCCTCCCAAGACTACGCTCTTATGAGAGGAAAAGAAGTGATTTTGCACTGCGAGCTATGTTCTGTTTATGGTCAAGTTTTTACGGATAGTCCCGCTCCCTTCAAAGGATTGTTAAAAGATGTTCTAAGGCTAGACCTAAGAGGTACACGTAACCGTGCAATATTTTTTGCAACCCTTAATGCGATTGCTCACATTTCTGGTGATGTACCTAGACCAATTCACTGCAAGGGAATGGATGCTGAAAAATGTGGAAAAATGTTGGCAACATATCTAAAAGCCCGTTTTGGAGACGCAAAAGTACTTCACATTGGGTATCAGCCAGGCCACATTAAGGCTCTTGTTGAGATGTTTGAGCACGTTTATGTAACTGACGCAAACTCCGAAAATATAGGCAGTGCAAAGTTTGGAGTTACTGTTATGCCTGTTTGTATGAACGAGGAACTTATCCAAAAATCTGACGTTGTCTGCATAACTGCAAGTGCTTTGATTAACGGGTCACTGTTTCCTTTAGTTGAGTGCTGCAAAAAACATAACGTGCCTTTTCTGCTTTATGGAATTTCTGCAATGAGCGCTGCCCATCTGCTGGAATACGAAAACTTTTGCCCCCTAAGCGGAGAAAAACCATAAACTATCTTAAATTACACTTCCCCAACGTATACTAGGGGCAACTGATTGACAAAAAAATCAGAATTATGGGCATCACTAATCATTTTGTTGGCTACAACAGTTTTTTCGGTTGTCGCGTTCGTTGACTGGTACAGTTTATCGTTTTTTGTTGGCTCACTATTCTTTGTCCACTGGCTGGGCATTGCCGCAACTCTGTTCATAGCAGTCATGATTCCAGTCTACTATGTTCTAAAACGCAAACGACCCAGAACCCTCAAGAACATGCTAAAAGTCCACGTTTTCGGAAACCTGATTTCTTTCATGTTGGTCGCGATACATTTTGCCCAAAACACGGGCAGGCTGTCAGGGTTATATACGCGCCTCAACTTCGGGTTTGTTTTGTTTCTGGTTTTGGCGGTAATCGTTGTTACGGGGATGCTTGAAAGGTTTGGACACAAACTTGCACGGCACACAAGGCCCATTCACAGATACTCAGTAGCCCTTTTCTACGTCGTAGCAGTCATTCACGCTTTGCAGGGATTCAACATAATCTAAACCACGCTAAATCTGGATTACGTCCGAGTTCACTCGGCAAGGTAATGCTTTAATAAATGTACGATTTTATTGGTGTGTCTAGGGCTTGTAGCTCAGTACGGCTGGAGCGTTCGGCTGATAACCGAAAGGTCGAGAGTTCAAATCTCTCCAGGCCCACCACTTATTTCCACTTATAATTCCAGACTTTTAGAATTTTTCATTAAAAAGCAGTTAAGAATCGTAACCAAATGAGGCTTTAATTTAGTTTTGCGATAATGAACTATCAGGTTCTATTGTGTTGTTTTTCGACAATATAGAAAACGAAGCACTTTGAGGTTAAGGGATAGGCTTATTGACCAACCCAAAAAGAGTTAGTTGTTTAAATTCTGGTCATCTCTTCGATTGGGGTTATGCAGTGGGGAGCAAAAGTCACAAATTTTTCTCCCTCTTCCACCATGGCTGCTCCAGGGACGATTCCGCCAACCATGCAAATTCCAAATCGGTCCATGCCAACAGGTATCCCAAGAAGTGGCTCGTTAGGTTCCCCCAAAACAAGAACCCCACCCCATCCTTTCTTTTGCTGCTCTTTGATAATTTTCACAGTTTTTTCCCTTGCCTCAGAAGGTATCTCCCTCAAAGTCGCAAGCAACATGCCTGAACCAGTTTTAAGTACACTTGAGATAGAGGTCATCTTCCTGTAAACAAAGACTTCTAAGGGGGGCATGGTTGTCCCTTCATAGGAAATTATTTCCACAAACCTGATTGGTTTACGGTTAACTACTTGAACCAGACCACCATGTTTGAAGAACAGCGGAATCCCAGAATGAATAAGAATGCTGTCTAAGGTCAAGTTGCAAACAGTGAGCAGCCCAAACTGCCCTTTAGGTACACATACGTCGCTGTATTCTTCCTTTTCCTTTAACACTTTGAAGTATGGCGCTGACAGAAGACTCATGCTCTGAAGTGCCTTCATCATGTCCATTGTTTTGTCCTGCAGACTGTTATCCAAAAATGACACGTTGGTAACTACTGTTCCGGAGTTCTTTACAGGGTTATAATTTGCTGAATACGCCAATGACAGGAAACGAGTTGTGGTGAACCCGAGCCTTTGCGTTGCAAGCGCTCTGCCCAGTTCTTCGAGACCAGATTGGGTTATTGTTCGTCCTTTTCGATTATGACCAAGAACGAAGCCTTTTGCTTCCAAAAGCTGAAGATGATATCGTATTGTTCTTTCGCTGAGAGGAAAGCCCTTTTTTCTTAGTTCCCTCTTAAGCAGTGTTGAACCTACAGGTTCAGCAAACTCGCTCAAGATTCGCAGCATTTCGATTTCTTTTCGGGCGCTCTCTTTATCATAAAGCATTTAGCAACCTCCCCCAACGCTAACAAAAACTTCAATTAATCAAGCCCGAAATAACCCCAGTTTTCAAGACAATCTGTTTAAATCCATCCGCGAAGTCTCATGGTTTCAACCACTCGATTGACAGCAACTACGTATGCAGCTTTTCGCATGTTCACGTCGTATTTTTTAGCAGTGTCTAGAACTGTGTAGTACGCCGAACTCATTTTACGTGCTAAGCGCTCATGAACTTCTTCCAAGCTCCAGTAATACTTAGAAGCGTTTTGCACCATTTCAAAATACGAAACTGTTACACCACCCGCATTACAGAGAAAATCAGGTATTACGTGAACATCGTTATCATATAGAATGGAATCTGCTTCTGGAGTCGTTGATCCGTTAGCTAACTCAGCAAGAATATTGGCTTTAACATTTGAAGCATTTTCCTTTGTAATGGCATTTTCTAAAGCTGCTGCAATGAGAATATCTACGTCAAGTTCCAGCAGTTCATCATTTGATATAGACTGGGCATTTGGAGAATTTACAACCGAACAAGTTTCTGTCTTACAAGCGCAAACTTCCTCAAGATTCAGCCCATTCTCGTTATATGTGCCGCCTTTCGAGTCACTTACCGCCACAACTTTAGCACCAAACAATTCTTCACACAAAAATGCAGCATGCCGACCAGCATTTCCATACCCTTGTATAGCAACAGTAGCATTTTTCAGGTCTATACCAACTTCTTTTGCAGCCTCTTGAATCGTATACATGCCACCCCGAGCAGTTGCATCATCACGTCCACATGACCCACCAGTGCAAATTGGTTTCCCGGTAATACAGCTAAAACCGTTGCCACCTGTAATTTTTGAGTATTCATCCATCATCCACGCCATAGTCTGGGCGGTTGTGTAGACATCTGGGGCAGGAACATCCTTGTTTGGTCCGATGAATTCCCATATCTCCTTGATGTAGCCACGACTTAAGCGTTCTAACTCACCGACACTGAGTTCCTTTGGATTACAGATGACTCCCCCTTTTCCGCCTCCAAGGGGTAAATCCAAAAGAGAACATTTCCAAGTCATCCACGCTGCAAGTGCCCTTACAGTGTCAATTGTTTCATGGGGGTGAAAACGAATGCCTCCCTTTGTAGGTCCTCGAGCATTGTTATATTGGACTCTAAAGCCCTGAAACACACGAGTTTTACCGTTATCCATGCGAACAGGGATGGTTACATGAAGTTCACGCATAGGATGGCGAAGGGTTTCATGTACGTCAGGTTCTAACTTGAGTAGCTGTGCGCAATCATCTAACTGTCTTAGTGAAATTTCAAATGGGTTTTCTTGTGTCATTTTTTCATACCTCTAATGAAGCTGTATTTGCTCGGTGATTAGCAACTTTTTTTATGCTTTTGAAGCTCAAGGGCGTTCCTTCTTGAATTTCCTTGGGGAACGTAACTTCATAAATGTCGTTTGCGCTACAGTTTTCGCATTTCAAGGCTCGCCATTTACATGCAAAACAATTTTCTGACTCTGCACCAACACGAAGGTACATGTCTTCTAAGCCATCTTTATGCCCTACAACTACACCAACGAATTCAATCCACGTTTTTCCACAATGAATACAGGTGAACCTTTTCTTTATCAGATCACCCGTTTTTTTCCTGTTTTCAATCTCTGCCATTACCTCAGCAATATTCAAGAGATTCGCCCCACATTATAAGCATATTTAGTACATATTTATGTATTTTGTTCATTTAATGACTTCTATTATCGACATTGTAAGATAAAATTGCATTTATCGTATATTTCGCGTAGTTTTGTCGATGACGTGTTAATTAACTTGACATTGTAAGATTTTTCTTTAAAAATAGTATACTTTAAAAACATTGGTTGTGTTGTTTTGAACAGAGTGAGCGCCTTTGAACACTAAAGCAAAGATTGATGGTATTGACTTTAAAATCATCAGAGCACTCCAAAAAGATGCGCGCACCGTTTTTGCAGATATTGCAAGAGATTGCGGAGTATCAACAGATACAATAAGCAAGCGATTCCGAAAAATGAAGAGGGCTGGAATTATAAGAGGTACAACAATATTGTTGAACCCGAAAAGTTTTGGATGTGAATGTGTTGGAAGCTTCGGTGTTGATGTTAGCTACCCACATTTGATGACTGTTGTTGAATCAATAAAAAAAATACCTGAAATAGTTAGCTGCACTCGGTCAATGGGTAAACACGACATATTTTGTATTGCGGTACTAAAAAATGTTGGACGACTCAGTCAAGTGAAAGAGCAGATAAAAGGGCATCCTGCAGTCAGGGAAGTCACTACAAGCATTTGGGTCGATGAAATATTGCTATGCCCTGAGAACTTCGAATTCAAACATTTAGAATTGGAGTGAAAAGAATGGACCAAATGGACTTGGTTATAATTAAACGAATGACAGAGAATGCACGAGTGTCATTTAGAAAAATCGCTGAGGAACTTGGGGTGTCTCCAGACACAGTGATAAGCAGATACAAAGCAATGCAAGAAGAAGGCGTAATCCGCGGGTCAACTGTTGTACTAGACCCACAAAAAATTGGATACAAGGGAATGGCTGCGTTTATGATAGACACCTCACCAACAAACATCATAGGAACTGAGGCAACCCAGCCTACTGTGTCATCTATCTTAGAAACTGTAATCAAAATGCCTGACATAATCTTGGCTACAAAGACAGTTGGAGACCACGACATGTTGGCTATTGCCGTAATCAGAGATGTTGAGCACCTTATTGCTACAGGCAGCGACATAGCAAAACTACCAGGCGTAAAAGATTTGCGGGTATCCTTTTGGGTTGAAAAAGCAGAACTTCATC
>PIXS01000171.1 GCA_003096255.1 Candidatus Bathyarchaeum sp.
CCTACGGTTCCAAGTCAGGTGATTACTGACGGTAGCGGAGGTTTCACGTGTATAGTAAGTGTCCTGAACCAAACCGATGGAACATACACTATCCGAGCCGTTGACGGAGCAGAAAACGAAGAAAGTGCAACCTTCACAGTCACCACAGCAGCTCAATCTAAAACAACAGTCATAGTGCCAGTCGATTACCCGACCATACAGGAGGCAATAAACCATGCCCAAGAAGGAGACACGATTGTTGTCAAAGATGGAACATACTACGAAAACGTGACCGTGAACAAGAGTTTAACCATTGAATCACAGAATGGAGCTGAAAACACGATTGTCTGCACTTTGGAACCTGAAACAGGAAAGCATGTCTTCAGAATAGAGGCAGATAATGTCGTCATAAAAGGCTTCACACTAAGCGGGATAACTGGGTGGAGCAACCATGGCATATACCTCAGGGAAGTTGAAAACTGCGTAATCTCAGATAACATCTGCGTAAACAACAGTGCAGGCATTAATCTATACAACTCACATAGCAATCTCATCGAAAACAACAACCTTTCTAACAACCAAGACGGGCTATACATGCATCAGTCTCACAACAACAGCATCATAGGCAACGTTGCATCCAAATCAACCGCTGGCACAGGCATCTGCTTAGGATTCTCATCATACAACAAAATCGTAAACAACACTGCAAATGAAAACCGAGGTGCAGGCATAGAATTGATGGAACATGGCACATCCAACAATTTAATTGCTGGGAACATTTTTAGTTCCAATCGCTTGAAAGGTATTCAGCTGTTTGCTGCTGACAACAACAGAATTGTAAATAACACTATTTTGAACAATTCTAAGGGCATATTCCTACGAGGGGGTTCAAAGAATAATGTGGTAGCAAGTAACACAATTCTAGGCAATTCTGTGGGCATTTTTGTTGGAGACCCATCGAATGAATATGGCAATTGCAATGGCAGCAGAATATACCTTAATGTTTTAGACAATTCTTACAACGTTTTTTCTTACGAGTCAAGCAACTTCTGGAACTCGACAGAGAAAATAGCATACACTCACGAAAACGGTGACTTCATTGGATATCTCGGCAACTACTGGAGCAACTACAACGGCACAGACACGAATGGAGATGGTGTAGGCGATGTTCCATACTTCATTGATGACGACAATCAAGACGATTATCCGCTTATGGTTCCAAACAGCGCAACGCCTTCATTCTCATACATTCTCACAGTGGATAGCTTGCCCTCTGGAGTAACATTCACAGCCGACGGCACAGCATTCACAACGCCTTGGTCAGAAACGTATAACGAAAACACTGCAGTCAGCTTGACGATGCCCGAGTTTTACTTCTACAATGGTGAAAAATACACTTGGATACAATGGACAGATGGAAAAAGTGACAGACAAAGAACAGTAACATTGAACGAAGACACCTCATTGATTGCGGTGTTTGCTCCAGAAGATACGCCTCTACAGATTTCGGTGCTGTCCCCAACAAACAAGACATACTCTACCGTAGATATTCCGCTAGAGATTTCGGTGAACCGCTTTTTCTATTCTACAACATACAGTTTGGATGGACAAGTAAACACAACAGTTGTCGGCAACACAACTTTACTTGGGATGTCACAAGGAACCCACAGCATCGTAATCTACATTGAAGATAGCCCCGGAAGCATCAGCGCCTTAGAAACAGTCTACTTCACAGTTGCTTCGGCTAACGGCTTCTCAATTCTGTCACCAGAGAACCGAACATATAACACAACAGACATCCCAGTAACGTACACAAAAAATGAAACATGCTACTACTTAGGGTACAGCTTGGATGGACAACTGTATACGGACAAAGAAAACGTAACTCTAACGGCTCTATCAGAGGGAGCACACCAGCTGATGTTTTACGCTAACTATTCGGGCAGAGTCACAGGCGAATTCGCCACGGTCTGGTTCACTGTCGACACCACACCCCCAAACATAACAGAGGTCACTCAGGCTCCAGCAGACACTAACGAAACTACAGAAGGGGTCATGGTCAATGCCACAGTAACCGACACAGTAAGTGACGTAAAGCGAGTGACCCTGAGTTACAGCGACGGCAACGGAACATGGGTAAACGTTGAGATGGCAAAACTGGAAGGAAACATCTGGAACGGCATGATTCCACCGTTTCCCCACGGCACAACCATAACATACACGGTCATTGCAGAAGACAATGCTGGAAACATTGTTACAACAGAGGAGCTGTATGAACAACCAAACCAGTATGAGACACTCCCCGAGTTTCAGTCATGGATACTTCTACCGCTTTCACTGATAATCACATCATTTGTGGTAGTAATCAAAAAGAAAACGAAATTAATTGGATTCAACAAAATCTTACAGACGTTACCACGAAAGCTCAAAATAAGACAATAAAAAAGTTCCAGAAAGCGCATTCTTTCTCATTTTATCAAAATAATTGCACACACCATATAATTATTGATTTTGTGAAACTGTCTGTCATTTTTAGGTATTCACAAGATGATATAAAACATAATCAAAGAACCCACTGAACGTGAACAGTTATGAAAAGGTTTGGATTGCCGCGTCAAATGATTGCGGCTCTTTTTTCAACATTCTTTTCATCCAGTCAATCTGAACAGACAAAAAACAATGATGTCGAACATGCTTACGAACAGGCACACGAACTAGGCACAAGACACCACATGAACGCAAGATTGCAAGTTCCTGAGGAGCGGGGCTATTTCAGCGGCGAAAAGCTGGTTGATGTAGGCTGCGGGAGCGGCAGGTTTCTCAAGTACTTCAAGTGTGAAAAGAATATCGCATTTTGTGTTGGTTTAGATCTGTCAAAAAGAGTGGTTTACGCAACAAAACGCAGATTGCAAAAAGAGGGTGTGGATGCGCATTTGATTGTTTGTGATGCTCAACGAATGCCCTTTGCGGACAACACATTTGACATTGCCTTCAGCACTGACATGATAGAACATTTACCTGATACACCTAAAGGAGTAAAGGACATCGTCAGAGTTAGTAAAGACAAGGTCGTAATCTGCGCGCCAAACAAACTGAATCCAGTAGACATGAGCCGCGTCGCAGAAATCTTTGGAGCTCATGTTCCTCCAGAAATAGAAGAATACGTCACAAGATTTCAGTTAAACACGATGCTACAAAACTCAGGAATAAACAAGGAAACAGTTGTGCTGGCAGAAAGGAGCTTCCTGCCCATCGGCTGGCTCTTCGTAAACAAGAAAACGTTGCTGCCAATGAGCTTAGTGAAGGCTTCAGTTTTTGTAGAAGGCTTTCTAGAAAAAACACCCCTAATAAAGCATGCAGCGGGGGTAGTTGTATCATGCAGCAGAAAAGCTTCCAGCTGGAACACCCAAAAACAGGTATGCGACTGACTTTTCTGAAGCAGCATACACCTTTTTTCTTGTCTCACAACTTATAGGGCATCAATTATTGCGTCCGTAACTTGCTTGGTAGATGAATTGCCTCCAAGGTCAGGAGTCAAAACTTTTCCTTCTTCAAGAACGGATATGATTGCGTTGTCGATGCGTTCAGCCCACCTGTTTTCGCCTAGGTAATCCAGCATCATCTTTGAAGCCATAATCGCTGCCATCGGATTTGCTATGTTCTTGCCTGCAAGCCGTGGAGCGGAACCATGAACTGGCTCAAAGAGGGCGTAGTCTGTTCCTATGTTGGCGCTGGGAGCTAACCCTAAGCCTCCGACTAGACCAGCTGATTCGTCTGACAGGATGTCTCCGAAAAGGTTCGAGGTCACGATTACGTCAAAGATTGTGGGCTTAAGAATGAGGCGCATGGCGGTAACGTCAACAAAAGCCTCCTCCACCTCCACATCAGGGTAATCTTCCGCAACTTTTCGGGCAACTTCGAGAAAGAGACCATCTGATACCCGCAGCACATTCGCTTTGGTCACCACAGTCACCTTTTTGCGCCGCTTCATAGCCAACTCAAAAGCAAACCGTGTAATTCGCTCAGTCGCCTTACGCGTAATCACCCTCATGGTGTATGCAGAGTCAGGAAGCTTGAATTCCCAGCCGCTGTACATTCCTTCAGTGTTTTCTCGCACAATCACCAAATCAACATCTTTCATGCCCTTCTGGGTCGGATAACTTTTTGCTGGCCTAACATTAGCATACAGTCCCAAGGCGCGCCTCAACATTATGATCGCGCTTTTGTAGCCTGGAACACCCACAGGAGTTGTGGTAGCCCCAAACAAGCATGCCTGAGTTTCACGTACTCCAGCCAAAACATCGTCAGGAACTGGAGTCCCAGTCTTTTTCCATACTTCAAAGCCAATCTCAAAGTATCGGCAATCAAAGGTCAAGTCGGTGTTTTCCAGTAAACGGACAGCCTCAGGAACAACCTCGGCGCCGATTCCAGGACCTGGAATAACAGCCAATTTATACGTTGTCATATCCATCACTCTTCAGAAACTCTACTAAACCGCCACTATCCACAATCTTCTGCATAAAGGTGGGCAGCGGCTTCACCTTAAGAACTGTACCCTTAGTCTCGTCACGTACATCGCCAGTTTGGAAATCAATCTCAACTGCGTCGCCATCATCAATTTTGTCAGTGTCTTCACAAACAAAGAGAGGCAACCCAATGTTTATGGCATTTCTAAAGAATATACGGGCAAAAGATTTAGCTACTACAGCGCTGATTCCAGCAGCCTTTATGGCAACAGGAGAATGCTCCCGCGACGAGCCACAACCAAAGTTGTATCCTGCAACAATCACGTCCCCCGCTTTGACTTCCTTAGCGAACTCGGGGCGGTATTCGATGAAGGCTATTTCGCCTAGCCGTTTCTTGTCAGTTGTCACTGTGTATCTGCCAGGCGTGATAACGTCCGTGTTTATGTCGTCACCAAACTTCCAAGCTCTCAAATGTAATCCCTCGGATCAGTAATCTTTCCTGTCAAAGCCGACGCCGCAACCGTTGCCGGAGAAGCTAAAATGATGTCCGCTTTTGGGTCACCCATTCTTCCAGTGAAGTTTCGGTTCTGGCTTGAAACACAGGTTTCTCCTTCACACAAGACTCCCTCGTGCCTGCCTATGCACGGACCACAACTGGCGTTGCATACTGTTGCGCCTGCCTTAACCAGCTCCTGAAGGTATCTTTTTTCTAGGGCTGCAAAATAGATGTCCTCAGATGCGGGGGACACGATGAGCCTGACGTTTCGGGCAATCTTTTTTCCTTTGAGTATTCGTGTGGCAACTTCTATGTCGTCTAATCTTCCGTTAGTGCATGTTCCCAAGAAGGCTTGGTCTATTGTTCTTCCCTCAACAGCAGAAACGGGTTCCACGTTGTCTACTGCAGGAGGAAGAGCAACCTGAGGCTCGATGTCTCCAACATCTACCTCAAACTCGTCAGCATAAGACGCATCCTTGTCGCTTCTGAAAATCTTTCCAGTTCGTCCATTCAAGAACTCGAGGGTTTTTTGGTCAGCTTCAATGATACCGTTTTTGCCGCCCATCTCAATAGCCATGTTACACAATGTCAAACGAGAAGAGACACTTGCGTTTTTGACGTAGTCTCCAGTGAACTCGCAGGTTTTGTATAGGGCTCCAGCGGCTCCAACATCACCAACAAGGCTAAGGATAACGTCCTTGGCGTAGACGCCCTTCTGTGTCTGACCAGTTAGATTGAATTTCAGGCTTTCAGGAACCTTGAACCAGCATTTTCCTGTAGCCATGGCGCCCCCAATGTCAGTTGACCCTAAACCAGTAGTGAAGGCTCCTAAGGCTCCTTCAGTGCAGGTGTGGGAGTCGGCTCCAACAATGACGTCTCCGGGCGAGACAAACTTTTCAACCAAGAGCTGATGGCAGACGCCGTTGGTGAAGAAGCCTGAAAGTTGTTGGTCTGCCACGAATTTTCTTGATTTCTGGTGGAGGGTTGCTCCTGCTACTGTTGGTGCAGGAAAGAAGTGGTCGAAGACGATTATGACTTTGTCTTTGTTGAAGACTTTGTCTGTGATGCTGTAGAATGCTTCGATTGCTAGGGGGGCTGTGGAGTCGTGGGCCATGACATAGTTTACGTCGGCGACCACAAAGTCTCCGGGGGACACTGTTTTCTGGTGGGATGCGTGGGCTAAAATTTTTTCACTTATTGTAGAAGCCATAAGCCTCAACGCTTTTCAATTTCTGCTAGCATCTCTTTAAGTTCTTCGGGTGTGTAGGAGCTTCGTCTTGCTCCACTGGAATATGCTGCCTTTATTTTGTCAAGAACCTTCTTAGCCGTCTCTTCCGAGATTTTTGTTTTCAGTTCCTTTTCTGCAACATACATGATTCCGTGTCTTCCGCTCAGTTCATCTATGTACACTCTTCGTCTCTGCCCCATCATTCTGGGCGGATAAAACTCGTATGTTGTTGGGTTAACGAGAACACCATGCTGATGAATACCTGAGCTGTGGGCAGTCACGTTTTGTCCAGTTATTGGCTTGTGGGGAGGCATTTTCACTCCTGTAAGATCCTCAACAAGTTTTGAAAGCGAAGTTAGTTGTGTCATCTCAAAGGGGCTGGTGCCAAAGATGATATGTAGGGCAGGAATGAACTCCTCAGTAACCGTTATTCCAGCTCTTTCGCCAATGCCATTTACGCTTGTTGACACAGTTGATGCGCCAGCAGCCACTGCCGCCAAAGAGTTTGCCAGAGCCAACCCAAGGTCGTTGTGACAATGAACTTCGATGGGTATGTCTACGACACTTCCAATCTCTTTTACCAGAAACGCCATCCCGTTAGGACCTGCACAGCCCAACGTGTCTACGACTCTTGCTCTGTCAGCTCCTGCCTCTTCTGCGGTTTTGTAGGCTTTCTTAAGGAACTCAAGGTCGTTTTCTCTGGTTGTGTCCTCTGCGCTGTATATAACGAAGAGCCCGTAGCTTTCGGCGTAGCTGATCATGTCAGCCAGCTTCTCCAAGTAGGTTTCTTGGGTCATTCCACCGAACTTGTATTTCCTGTGATACGGAGATATGGATAGGGAAACTACGATGCCGTCGACTCCCACATCCGCTACTGCATCAATGTCCTCTTTTTTTGCTCGCGCGAAAGCGGATAATTGAGCGTTAAGGTTCATGTCAAGGATTGATTTGATGCATTTTCTTTGTTTTTCTGAGGCGGCTGGGAATCCTGATTCTATCTGCTGTATTCCAACTTCGTCCAGTTTCTTGGCTATCTCAAGCTTGTTCTCTATGGTAAAAATTACGCCTGGAGTTTGTTCTCCTTCCCGCAACGTGCTGTCGTGGACAATGTAGTTGTCGAGTTGCGGGGGGTTGAAGTTGGCGAAGTTGTAGGGGCTTGGAAGGATTCCCTCTCTTCCTAATCTTTTTAGCAGTTTTTGCCCCTGTTCATCAAGATATTCTTCTTCCAATTGGTGAGCCGTCCTTTTCATGTTATTTTGTTGCATTAAGTTCCGAAGAATACAATCCGCACAAATATATATACTTTATGTAAAATTGCCGCGGTTAGAATACGAAAAGCTTACCCCAAATTCTGAAACCGTAACCGACTACGAACCACTCGAGCTTGACGCACTACCAGCTACGCAGTATGATCATAGTGTTTGTGTCTGAAACGCCAGCTAAACGCCGTATCTTCTCAAGGCACTCATTAACCTCTGTGATGTTAAAGCCCGATATGATAGCCGCAATATCGTATTCGCCAGTAATCTCATACACTGTTTCAACGTTCGGAAGCTCCTTCAACGCCTTGGAAACATCAGAAGTCGGCAAAGAAGGATTAACTGAAAGCAAAGCAATTGCCTCCGCACCTTCAGCCAGTCCAACCTTGACTGTGAAGCGGCGTATTGCTCCAGCATCAACTAGAGCTTTGATTCGCTTTCGAACTGCGCCCTCGGACAAGCCGATTCTTTTTCCGATGTTGCTGTAGGTGGCTCTGCCGTCATGTTTCAGAATTTCGATTATTGCCTTGTCAACGTCATCCATGTTCTTCACTTCTGACATAATATCTATACGGAAAAATTTAACGATTTCTGAACAAAAGACAGCAGGTTTGTAACGATTTCCGCATCACGGTTCCCATTTTCCCACCAGAAAACGGATGAGCATTTTTGGGCGCCACAGCGTCGAGCCTACGAATTTCGTATAATAAGTTGGAAAACTTGCAAAACTGCATGCCAATAATCCGAAATTCTTATAAATAGCAACATTTTCTATAATGGCTCACTTAACCAAAGAGGTGTAGGTATTGAAGAAAGCCAACTGCCCCGATTGCGACGCGGAAATCGAAGTCCAAGACGACGTCATGAAAGGCGAGATTCTCAGCTGCCCCAGCTGCGGTCTTGAACTGGAAGTGACTTGCAACGAAGGAGACTCCGTGGAGCTTAAAGAATTAGGGATTGAAGGAGAAGATTGGGGAGAGTAGGTTCCCCACAATATTTTCTTTTTATGTTCATATACGAAACAAAAAAGAAGCAGACCGATAAACACTTATGAGTCATAAACTGTTTGAAGCGAGGAAGTAAGAACAGAGATGAGCATTGGAATTTTATTTGAGAGCTCCGAAACCGACGAAAAAGGCATCAAAATGACTGCAGATGAGATGGGAATAGACCTAGTTTACATTCCCTTCCGCAAAGTTGCAGTTCGCCTAGATGCACACGGTTACAGCATCCGAACCAAAGCAAAGGACTACACAAAAGTCCTAAAAGACATCAAAGTAGTGCTAAACAGGGCACAAAGCAAGAACCGCAGACTCTTCGCAGCCAACGTTCTTGAAGCCTTCGGCAAACACGTGATAAACCCACAATGTGTAGAATATGCCTGCTTCAGCAAACTGAGAACTTTACTTCATTTCTGGCAGGCAGGACTCCCAACTCCTGAAACAGTGTATGTTCCAGTTGATTCCACCGAAAAAACCTTGGACGGCAGGGAAATCCATAACGAGGGAGATATAGCAGACCTGTTTTTGATGGAACTAGACCACCAAAACATTGTAATCAAACCTGACGCTGGAACTCACGGAAAGGGTGTTCAGTTAGCCAAAGAACGGAATGAGCTGTTGCCGATTCTGCGGGAGATTGAGCCTTCAATCATTAATCCTGTAGGAGTTCTCGCCCAGAAGCTCGTCCAGAAATGGTTCTATGACCTCAGAATAATAGTCACAAAAGAGGATGGAAAAGAGCCCTACTGCTATCCCACAGCCTTAGCACGGGCAGGATTCAAAGACTTCAGGACAAACACGTTCCTGGGAAACATGGTAGTTGGCGTAAACTTGCCATCCCACATACAAGAAGTCGCAGCTAAATGCGGCAAAGCCATGGGAGGAGACAGCAAAGCCTACCTCCTAGCCTTCGATGCCATGGTTGGCGTCAACGATAACAAGGATGTTGACGACGAGCATCTTAAGGGAGAGTTCGACAAACTTGAGCCCTCCTTTGGCGCCGTAAAGAAGGTAAAACTGGACAAAACAAAAAGAACAGACTTTCCAGAATGGAACAGGAAACTGGAGGCGGCTTTTGAAAATTACAAGAGCCAAGAATCTTACATATACATCAAGGACGTTATCGAGGAAAGCATGGAAAAGAACAAACAAAACATAATGTTCCATGAAGCTAATGCTTGCCCCGAATTCTGGGAACAGACCCGACTGGCTGCTGGAATAAACATTGCAGAGCCACTGCTGAAGGGAGCCCAGAGCATAATAGATTCCGAATAAAGGAGAAACAAAAAATGCGAGTTGGAGTAATTGGCGGATCAGGATACGTGGGCGGAGAACTAATAAGACTGCTGCTCCCCCATCCAGAAGTAGAATTAACTACAGTAACATCCCGCGCAAACGCAGGAGAATTCATTTTCACAGTTCACCCTAACCTCAGAGGAGCCACACAACTAAAGTTCACTCCTCCTAACATCTCGCAAGTTGCAGACAACTGTGACCTAGTATTTGCTGCCATGCCCCACGGCAAATCAGTAAACCTAGTTCCACAGCTCCTAGAAACAGGTGTAAAAGTCATCGACATGAGCGCAGACTACCGCCTAAACAACCCAGCTGACTACGACAAATGGTACGGATGGAAGCACACTCACCCAGAACTACTAGAGGAAGCAGTTTATGGCTGCCCTGAACTTCACCGCCAAGAAATCAAAGACGCCAAACTAGTAGCATGTCCAGGATGCATGTCCACAGCCACAATTCTAGGATTAGCACCTCTCGTAAAGGCGGGCGTAATAGAAAAGAACCGAATAGTAGCAGACGTAAAGATAGGTTCCTCAGGTGCTGGTCAGAAGCCTACTGTTGCGTCTCATCATCCTGAAAGAGCAGGTGGCGTGCGACCATACAAGGTGGCAGACCACAGGCACGTAGCAGAAGTTGAACAGGAACTTAACCTGCTGACAGACGAAAAGTTGACAGTTGCTTTCACGCCCCACGCAGTGAACATGATTAGGGGCATTCTTTCAACAATTCATGCTTACCTCAAGAAGCCATTGACCACAAAGGATGCTTGGAAGCTTTACCGCTCCATGTATCAGGACGAGCACTTCATTCGTTTTGTAAAGTTCAAGAAGGGACCTTACCAGTTGCCCAACCCCAAGATTACGATGGGAACTAACTATGTTGACATCGGCTTCGAGGTGGACCCCCGCACACGAAGAATCATCGTCTTCTCTGCCATTGACAACCTCATGAGGGGCGCATCTGGTCAAGGAGTCCAGTGCATGAACCTTATGATTGGCGCAGACGAAAAAATGGGAATAGACCAGCAAGGCTATCATCCGATGTGATAACAAATGTTGATTGTAGTTAAGGTTGGCGGAAGCATCCTTGAAGAGGTGCCAGCTGAACTGGTAACCGACATAAAGAACGTTCTTTCTGACCATCAACTTGTATTAGTTCATGGCGGAGGAAAGGGCGTAACAGCAATAGCCTCCAAACTAGGCAAAGAACAACAGTTTGTGTTTTCGCCAAAAGGCTTCCGCAGCCGATACACAGACAAGGAAACCATGGACATCTTCACCATGGTTATGGCAGGCAAAATCAACAAAAAGATTGTTGCAGCCCTCATAAAACAGAAGATACCCGTTGTAGGACTTACAGGCTTAGACGGATTCCTTGTGCAAGCAACACGAAAGAAGCGCATAATCATAGTTGATGAACAAGGCAGAAAACGAGTGATTGATGGCGGCTACACAGGAAAAGTTAACCAAATCAACGTTTCCTTGCTTCAGCTCCTACTGAAGAACGGCTTTGTGCCATTAGTTTCTCCTGTTGCCACAAGCGAAGAGAATGAGCCCCTTAACGTTGACGCTGACCGCACCGCAGCCAATATTGCTGGAGCCTTGAAGGCAGACAAGCTGGTTCTTTTGACAGATGTTGAAGGATTGAAGTTGGATGACAAGATAGTTTCGAAGCTGTCTGTTGATGATGTTGACGAGAAGCTGAAGAAGATTGGGGGCGGCATGATAACCAAAGTTTTCGCTGCTAAGGAAGCATTGAATCAGGGCGTTGGCGAAGTGGTCATCTGCTCTGGCGTCCAAGAGAATCCAATTTCTTCCGCTTTGAACCATGAAGGTGGTACGGTGATAAGCCGTGAATAAAAAGGAAATAATTGATGCAGAAGAAAAAATTATGGCAAACACCTTTGCCAAAAGAGACCTTGTGATAACAAAGGGCAAAGGAGCTACGGTTTGGGATATCAACGGCAACGAATACATAGACTGCACAGGCAGCTACGGAGTCGCCGTTGTTGGTCACTGCCACCCAAAAGTTGTAGATGCAGTCCAGAAGCAAGTGGAAACCCTGATTGCCTGTCACGCATCCTTCTACAACGACGCCCGATCAGAACTTCTACAGAAACTTATCCAGTTAGCCCCCAAGGGACTAGACAAAGTGTTTCTTTCTAACAGCGGCGCCGAGTCAGTAGAGTGCGCCCTCAAATTGGCCAGAAAAGCTTCAGGCAAAATCGAAATAATTGCCATGATGGGAGCTTTCCACGGCAAGACTATGGGCGCTCTTTCTGCAACATGGAAAAAGAAGTATCGGACGCCTTTCATGCCCTTGGTTCCAGGCTTCAAACATGTTCCCGCAAACAATCTTGAGAAACTACGGGCAGCCATCACAGACAATACTGCCGCAGTGATTGTTGAGCCTGTCAGAGGAGAAGGCGGAATCCATGTTCCTACCGACGACTTTCTTTCTGGAGTAAGAGAACTCTGTAACGAGAAAGGTGTACTGCTGATTTTTGATGAAGTACAGACGGGTTTTGGTCGCACGGGCAAAGTTTTCGCGTGCGAACACTGGAACGTAGTTCCTGACATCCTATGTCTCGCCAAGTCTGTTGCTGGCGGAATCCCCATGGGCGCAACCTTTGCCAAAGAAGAGGTTATGTCCGCATTCAATAGGGGAGAACATTCAAGCACATTTAGCGGTAATCCGTTGGTTTGCGCCGCAGCTTCTGCAGCAATAGATGTGCTTGTTGAAGAAAAGCTTCCAGAAAGGGCAGCAACTCTTGGAAAATACTTCAGGGGTAAGCTGGAGGCTTTGGCTGAGAAGTACAATATAATCAGGGAAGTTCGTGGTTTGGGTCTCATGTTGGGAATGGAAATGCGTTTTGACGTTTACAACATACTGATTGGCTGCATGGAAAGGGGCGTTCTTGTCTTGGACGCTGGAAGAAACGTTGTCCGGTTTCTGCCGCCTCTAGTTATCACTAAGCAGCAAATTGATAGGGTTGTTGAGGTTCTGGATGAAGTGTTGGCGGAGGAAACCAGATGAGCGAAGACTACGCCGTTGACTTGCTGACCCGCATGATAAAAATCTACAGTCCCTCAGGCAAAGAAGAAGAGATTTCCCTGTTCTTGGCTGACGAAATGACGAAATTAGGTTTCCGCGTTCACAGGGACGAAGTAGGAAACGTTATCGGCGAAATAGGTGAAGGGTCTCCAGTTGTTCTTTTGTGCGGGCACATGGACACAGTTGAGGGCGAAATTCCAGTCAGGGTTGAGGACGGACAACTGTACGGCAGAGGCTCCGTGGACGCAAAAGGTCCGTTGGCCGCTATGATTGTAGCTGCCTCCACATTCGTAAAGAACGGCTTTCCAGGTAAGATTCTGGTTGTTGGCGTAGTTGACGAAGAGAAAGGCGGCACAGGAATCCAGCACTTTGTCGAAGAAGGAATTCAGCCAGATTACGCCATCTTCGGTGAACCAAGCGGCCTAGAGAAGATAGTTTTCGGCTACAAGGGCATCGTTACAGTGAAGGTTACTGTTGAGACCCCTTCGGGACATTCTGCTGCGCCATGGCTGTTCGATAATGCAATCGAGAAGGCTATGGAGTTTTGGAGGCAGATTCGTAAGCTTCATTTGCGGGAGGAGAAGCTGAAGAGCCGCTTCTACTCGATTACTTCATGTTTAACTGGAATTAATGGTGGCAACCACTCTGCCTCATTTATTCCTGCCCATTGCGAGATTGTGGTTCAGCTGCGGATTCCGCCTCAGCTTACGCCCGATGTCGTGTTTGAGGAAGTTAAGCGGAAGATTGACCGCTACAAGGCAACTAACCCGAAAGTCAAAGTGTCTGTGGAGATGGTGGATGTTGCCAAGGCCTTTGAGGCTGACCGCAGGTCCGTTATTGTCAGGGCTTTAGCATGGGGCATAAGAAAAACCACACTGAATTATGCCTCTTTTTCGCGGAAAACCGGCACAGGAGACATGAACGTTCTCGGTAACGCCCTGAAGATTCCGGTGGTCACTTATGGACCCGGAGACTCGCGCCTAGATCACACCCCCAACGAGCACATAAACCTCAAAGAGTACCTGAAAAGCATCAAAGTTCTGCAAAAGGCACTCAAGAAGTTGCCCGACTTGGTGGAAAAACAGAAAAAAAGACAAAAAACAACCCCACAAGCCTAGCTGACTGAAGAGCCCATTTTTGCTGGTTCATTTTATGCTTCGTGAAGTATGCGAAGATGCCTAATCCACAACAGCAATGACTAGGACAATAGGCAGTCAGGTTGACAGCTTACTCTTTCTCCATTTCAATCCTTCAGCCAAAAACACAACAGCAGACACTACAGTTACTACGGTCAAAAGCCAGAAGGACCCTTCAACTGATGAATCCGTCCAAAGGTGAAGCACTAGAATACCAATTTCTATTGCTAAAACAGCCAAGAAAACGAGTCCAAACAGGATAAACCGAGGAATTAGGTGTTTTCCTATCCACGTGTATCCTTTGATTCCGACTTTTTCTTTAACAACATAGTTACTATACTGGTCCTTGCTCACCAAATCCAGGTCTATGAGTTTCTGCAGATTCCTGTAAGCAACACTCGGGCTGGTTAATTTTGCGCCCCTCATCACTTCTCGGGGACCAACAGGCTTCCCAGTCTTAATCAAGTAGATGTATGTTCGCATTGCTGTTGCCGTTAGTTCATCTTCAGGCTCCATTTTTCATTGACCTGCTTTGTTTAAGAGATACAATATAGTGAAGTTATCTTTTAAGTAAATTTGTGTGCACCCACAAAGAAATCACGTTTTTATATAACTTCATCCTGATGTATCTTGGGCGGATTCATTGGCGTTAGTTTATGTTTTGATGAACACCGAACCGAGTCAGATGGAAAACGTTCTAAAGGAAATTAAAGAAATCAAGGGTGTAGTAGAAGCATACATGGTTTATGGAACCTACGACATCTGCGCAAAAGTCAGTGCCGAATTGCCTCAGGACCTTAAGGGAATAGTCCAGAAAATCAGAAGCAAAGACAACGTCCTAAACACCCTAACCCTGATGGTTGTCCACTAACAGGACAACAAACTTAGATTCCATATTTTGTTCTAACGTGATTTTGGATAAGATAGAGCACCGTTACGAGACTGTATGGAATCTCCAAAATAGCAGCCGTTTTAATGATTCCCAGAAAAGTTAACAAATCAAGTACTGTTAAAGAATCTGCAAGTATTACAAACAATGCGATAGCTACGGTTCCAATCCATCCTAAACGTTTACTCTTCCAAAGCAGATATGTGAAAAGAAGCGTCAATACCCCGTAGATGAGTGTGTAGAAGCTAAAAACTGAGGGAACAGTTGATGAAGCCATTTGAACGTAGCTTCCTAACACAAGCAGTAAACCAAAAAATGTGTGAATCAAGCCATTAATAACCTGAATAGC
>PIXS01000172.1 GCA_003096255.1 Candidatus Bathyarchaeum sp.
AACTAAAGCAACTAGTCTACTAACCCTGCTACCTTTTTCTATTTTTTATTTCGTGTTCTAGTATGCCTCGGTAGAGTATGAGGGGTGCTATCTTTTCGTTTGGTGCAGTTTTCATAATCATCTGTTGTATGTTTTCGTCAAGACGCTTCTTGTAGGCCTGCAGCTCGCCTAGATTCATGTCTTTCAGTTTGGTTTCAAAAAATTTTATTGGGTCACTCATTCGCAGTCACTTCATTAACTGTTCTTTTATTGCTTTCGCCTCATTAGATTTTCTGCACAATTTGTCAAACAAATGTTATATACTTATGTAACACAGAAAAGGCTGCAAATACTCAAATTGGTTTAAACCAAAAATGGAATCAATAATTCTCATGGGGGAAGATGCAGGATGGGAACCACAGATCCAATAAAAGCAATAATCGACGTAAAAGAAGAAAACGACCCCCAGCTTGCAGAGAAACTGACAGAAATCAGCAAAAACCACAACGCAGTCCTGATGGCATGCATCGCGCCCTACGTGGGACTGAAAGTTTCTCCCACAAGAACAGTCAACGCCCAGATGGGACTCTCTGAAGAGTTCGCCGTAGAAACCGCAATAAACCAGATACAAACAAAAACCGACAACCGAAAATTGTTACTCTTGGTCAGTAGCCCCGGAGGGCTGGTCCAATCTTCATACAAGGTTGCACGGGCATTACGGAAAACCTTCAAGGAAATCATTGTGTTTGTTCCTCACATTGCAGCAAGCGGCGGCACATTGCTTGCTCTTACTGGAAACAAGATAGTTATGGGTATGATGAGTCAGCTTTCGCCCCTTGATCCACAGGCAAAGATTGAGGATGGGGTTGTTTCGGCTAACTCTATTGTGGATGCGCACCAGTTTGTTACTAGGCTTTTTGATGACATTTCTGTGGAGGATGCTCCCTACAGCTACAAGGCGTTAGCAGACAAGTGTGACGGCGTTGACATCAGGGACGCGTTGGCTAAGTTGAGTTTAATGGAAGAATACATTCGAGAGATTCTGGAGGACTGCGGATACACCAAAGAAGAACGACGGAAAATCAGCAAGAAGATTGTGCGGGGCTTCAAGACCCATGATGAAGTGATAAACATTGACAAAGCCAAAAAGCTTGGACTGAATGTTGTTCCTCACACCGATTTTCCAGCCGAATGGAAGCTGTTCCGTGAATGGCTAGGAAAATATATGCTGCAAGGCGCAGACAAACACGTTATCCGTTTTGTGGTTTCAGAAAACCTGACAAAAAGTGAAAAATAGTTTTCTGATTATTGTCGGTCGTACTTTTCAACCGTGTCGTTCATGACAACCAGTTCGACACCCGACAACCCGAACAATTTTATGGTGTCCTTGTCCGCATGGTAATGTTTCTCGCAGACAACACGTTTGATGCCCGAATTGATTATCATCATGGCACACGTTCGGCACGGCGTCATCTTACAATACAACGTAGAGCCATCAAGAGGAATCCCAAACTTTGCCGCCTGAATAATGGCATTCTGTTCTGCATGCAAAGTGCGTACACAATGCTGAGAAACAGTGCCGTTCTCGTTCAGAACCTTTCTCATGTCATGTCCTGCTTCGTCGCAGTGGGGTAGTCCTGCAGGTGCCCCAACATAGCCTGTTGTCATGATTCTGCGGTCCTTGACAATCACGCATCCAGCCTTTCCGCGGTTGCAGGTGGCACGTTTTGAAACGGCTTCGCACAAATCCAGAAAATATCTGTCCCAGTCGGGTCGCGGCTCACAATCCATCTTTTTTGTCTCCAGCTTTTGATTATACACCTAGCAAGCAGAAATAAAACTGTTTTTAGCGTTAGTTGAGAGAAGTTTCGCTGTTGTTTTTGTTGGGATAATCTTTTAATATTGTATCATGTATCTTAATTCACACTACATATGTAGGATGTTGGAGGTGAAAAGATGAACAAAAAAGTCAATCTAGTCTTAATTTGTGCGGTTGTTGTTTCTATGATGATTCCGTTAGCTTTCGCTGCCCCTAAAGGTGATGCAACTCGGATAAAAGATGGAGTTCTAACTTACAGTGCTGGCCACTACCTAGAAGGCGAACCTCTTACTCTTGGATTTGACCCATACGGATACAACTATCAAGGTCATATGTTCAAAGGTAGCTACGCCAACGCTTACCTTGGAAGAGATGGATATGCTCCATACACTGGAGACGATGAATCTTATCTAGCTGAAACCCCTGAAGCTGCTACTCATTGGGTTTGGCCATACAGAAACGATTATCTCATGATGAAATGGAATGATGCTTGGCTAAGCAACGTAGATGCAGACGGAGATGGCGCATTAGACAGACATAATGGATATGACAGCTACATTGGCTCTGGCGCTTGGTTAACAAACCACCAAAGCGGCGAATATGAAGAAGACGGTGAAATCATCAAGTGGAACTACTTCGTCAAAATAGTTGCAGTTCCAGAGGATGCGACACTAAATGCTGGTGTTTGGTACACTAACGACGGTGTAGAGATCGGAGCAGAAATTTGGGGAGCATTCGCAATAATTATGGAAGTAGTCAACGATCCTGGAGACGGCAGTCACGGAGCCCAATACATAAGCCCCTACTCAGCAGGATTTGGAGCATACGCGCCATAAAACTAAACCAACAACCCCACCCACTTTTTTTCTAGGGTAATTTTAAAACTACTTTTTTCCTGTGCCAGTCTGTTCCATAACGTTAAATATTATCCATGATTCAAACGGTAGAAGGGGCTGGTAGTTTAGCCTGGCTGAATGCCGCCTTCGCAAGCCTTGTGCCGAAACAGGCGGAGGTCGCGGGTTCAATTCCCGCCCAGTCCACCAACATTTTCATGTTTTGATTGAAGCAGAATCAAGGGGGTTTATCCCTTGTAATCGTAGTCGCCTCCAATCACCTAGTTTGGAGTAGATGATTTGTGCAGGGATGATGTTGAGCAGTGCTTGGGTGGCGTTGAAAATTCCTAGTGGCACCAAAATGCCGAGCACGTATTCATGTGATGCCCAACCATAGAATATCGGGAGCAGGAAGTAGTTTGCTGCGCTCATTACGAGAACTCGAGACGCAACCGCCGCAACTGTTTTTGGTATGAAGCCTTTGCGCATTGCAGCAAAAGCCAAAATGGTTGCTAATTCGGCAATGAGCTTGAGGGTACCGCCAGCAACGTTTCCTCGAAGAAAAATGATTGAACAACCGATAACAGAGGTGTATACGGCGGCAATTGGACCTGCAAAAAGTAAGCTTACCATCATGGGCAATCCGGTCAGGTCCCATGAGATAGCATTTGGCATAAGGGGGAAAGGTATGTCGAAGGGGGGTCCTTTTATTACTTCGGATGCTGCAGCCAGTGCTCCTAGTATGCTGGCTAATGCAAGTTTTTTGGTGTCTAGTTTCAGCAACTGTTCGTCACCTTTAGAGACGAAAAGGCTGTACGCTAAATAATATTTATGTTTTTTGTAAAACAATATGTCTTTTTTGTTAATTCATGTTAGCGTGTTGCGAGCAATTCTTTGGCTTTTCGAATAAAGTCTTTAACCAGTTCCTTGTTCTTCAAGTAGATGACTCGTGAGCGTCCAACCTCGTAAACTCCCACTATTCCACATTCTTCCAGAACTCCGATATGCCTGTAAACCGCGGCGTAATCCTTCTTGAGCACCTGCGCCACAGCCTTTATGTGGAGCGGTCTCTCGGTTTCGCTCACTAACTCAACAATCTTCAACCTTGTAAGGCTGCCCAATGCACTGAATATGGCAGAAACTTGCTGTAGCGTCTGTTCATCAGTCACGATATAAACCACCTTTATTGTGTATGCATCTAATTTATGACATTTTCGCTAAACATCCCAAAAAAATGTGATGCCCACCGAACTGGACACGACTACAACATTTTAATAAACAATCGCCAACATCTACAACCTGTTTACTGAAAGGTGAAGTATAATGGGGCTCAAGACTGAAACCATGCTGCCCATAGGCATGATAACGATGGCTCTCGGCATCCTTATTGGGCGATTTGTCCAAATCGAAATTTCAGGCTTCGCGATTTCAGATTTTGTCGAGGGCATCCTAGTCGGTGTGTCCTTAACAATGAATTTGGCATATCTGGCACTGAAGCCAAGAAAGTGATTTATGCCCGTACCCTTTGGATTGCAGTTTTCTAGAGTCTTCGATGGTTGTGGATTTAAGCAAATCATTTTATTGAGTTGTGCTTAAAGTGGTGTGACTTTAAATGAAACCGAAGACTGTTGCGCTTGTGTTTCTGTTTACGTTCGTTTTGATAGGAAATTGTGTTTTAACATTCAAACCAGCTTTAGCCACCTCAGAGCCAAACACAATAACTGTTCCTGACGATTACCCGAAAATACAGGATGCCGTAGCCGCCGCAAACAGCGGAGACACAATCATCGTAAAAGCTGGAACATACACTGAAGAGTGGGTTTCTGTAGACAAGCAGGTTTCCCTTGTTGGAGACAACCAAAAAAGTCTGGTTTACTACAGCACTGCCGTGGGCTTCATTGTAACGGCAGACGGTGCTCAGATAAGCGGGTTTACGATCGTGAGCAGTGTAGACATGCAGGGGTATGCCATCAGCATAACCAGCTCAAACAATTGTGTTGTTGAAGGCAATTTGATAGAAGGTAACGTCGTGGGAGTTTCCGTTACTGGCTCTTCTTCAGGCAACACGATTTCTGGCAACATCCTAAACCACAATGAACGCTCCATCGAGTTGTTTAATTCTCCAGAAAACACAATCTCAGACAACAACATAACTGGCGCCATAGTCTCTGCCATCTCTCTTGATGATTCTTCAGGCAACACTGTTTCAGGAAACAGGATATCAGACCTTGAGGACGGAATGGGCGCCCTAATGCTCTGGAGCTCATCAAACAACGTGATTTCCAAAAATTTGCTCTTTGGCGGAAACCCTATGCTTTTGCTAGGCAGCTCAGATAATGTTCTTTCAGAAAATTTTGTTGTTGATAGCGAATACGGCATAGTTGTGGGGCTTTCTTCAAACAACCAAATCTACAGCAATTACTTCATCAACGTGACGCAGCCTACAATGGACACCGACATCAGCGAGGGGGCTCCCTCAGCGAACAGCTGGGACAATGGCGCCAAAGGCAATTACTGGTCAGATTACGATGGAGTAGACAGTGACGGTGACGGCATCGGAGACACGCCTCATGTACTGTACGAAAATAACCAAGACAACCACCCACTAATGGAACCCGCCGAGATTCCGGAGTTTCCATCATGGGCATTCCTTCCCTTATTCCTGATAGCTACCTTTGCTGGAGTAATCGCCAAAAAGAAACACAAAAAACGTTGACACCACATTTCTCTAGATGCCAAAAAAGCTTGTTATCTGCTTCTGCTGATTCTCCTTTTTAGTTAAGTTTGAGAGTTTCACGCCTACTCTTCTTGCATTAACATCCGATTCTG
>PIXS01000173.1 GCA_003096255.1 Candidatus Bathyarchaeum sp.
ATTGTCAGTTTTTCTCCTCCGCCGCCTACGGTTATTGGGGGATGGGGCTTCTGGACAGGTTTAGGCTCACAAACAGCATCATGTATTGTGTAGTGTTTCCCATTGTAGCTTGCCTTCTTGTCCGTCCACAGCTTCTTCATTATCTCTACAGCTTCATTCAAGCGTTCTATCCTAGCTTTTGTTGAAGGAAACGGGAACCCGTAGGCGTTGTGCTCATTCTGCTGGACTCCTGCTCCAATCGCCAGCTCCAATCTTCCGTCTGAGATGTTGTCAACGGTTGCAGCCATTTTGGCGAGCAAAGCAGGGTTTCTGAAGCCGTTGCAGGTCACCATTGTCCCTAGCCGTATCTTTTTGGTTACTGAGGAGAGGGCTGAGAGGGTTGTCCAGCACTCTAGAATTGGCAGTTTGTTAAACATTAGATGGTCATCCAACAAAATCGAGTGGTATCCTAGCCGTTCACATTCTTGGGTGATGCCCTGAATGAGATTGAACAGTGAACCTGTTTCGGTATTTCTGAAAGCGTAAAACGGAAGAAAAACGCCGAACTTGATTCTATTCAGCACCATCATCTCTCCTGTTGGATAACAATCACTTTGGCAATTACAGAAATTAGTCTGTGACCAAAATTAATATAGTTAAGCATTTTTATCCTGTTACACAACAATGGGGCGTGTTGATTATGAAACTTTGGCCAGAAAAGAAATGGAAAAAAATTGTACTTATTGCTATTATCGTGTTTGTTATAGCTGTTGCCAGCGTTTTGGGATTCATCTTCTTCAAAATAAACAATGATTACGTCAGCGAAATCGAAGTGATGAATGCTGGCGGCTCCGAAACCGCTTTAATAATTTATCATCCAGGTTTATCATCCTTCATGAAGGATGTCACTTATGCTTTCGCGGATGGACTTGTAGAGAATGGCTGGAGAGTAGAGATTACAACTGCGAGTTCTCAGGCGCCAACAGACCTGTCTGATTATTCGCTTTTGGCCTTGGGGTCTCCAGTGTATGCTGGAAATCCGAGTCCAACCATCAAACGGCACCTTGAAAGGATAGGCGATCTGCAAGAAATAGAAGTGATAATACTGATTACTTCTGGGGGCAACTCAACTGCTGACGAAACGATGCAGCAAAACGTCGAAGAATATAATGGAGTGTTCAAAGCTGCTGTAGAGGTGTTCAATCAGGAACCTAATGAAGGAAATGGAAACCCCACAGATATTGCTAAGCAGGCTGGCAGAGAAATATTCCCTTGAAACGAAAAACTATTCCATGGGCAATTACTTCTCTTCGTGTAATTGCCTTACCTTTTCTTCTTTATTCATTTAATCAGCAAATCCAAGTTGTAACATATGCTCTGTTTCTTTTTGCTAGATGCACAGACTGTGTTGACGGTTACGCCGCCAAAAAACTTGAAGCAACTTCAAGGCTCGGCTCATACTTTGATGTGACAGCCGACTTCATATTAGTGTCAGGTATGTTCGTAATGTTCGTTCTTGAAGAAGTTTATCCATTGTGGATTCTTCTTCTCATAGTTGCTGTTTTTGTGCAATTCGTGTTAACAAGCCTATATTCAAAACAGACAATTTATGATCCAGTGGGCAAATACTACGGTAGTCTCATGTATTGTGGAATAGGATTGACACTTCTTTTCTCAGAGCAACTAACTTTCAACATTGTCACTATTGGTATTGTAGTTTCCACCATAGTGTCCCTCTTCAGTCGGTTAGTATACTTCTTACGTGCACAAAACCGCAAATAGAACTGAATTTTGGACTCTACAGGACAGCCACATACACTTTCTTTTTGTCCAGTTTGCTTTCACGCCACTCAGCATCGACCTTAACCCGTTCCCCGTGAACTTGAACCGTTTTGGCTCTCACAAGCCCCTCCATTTCAGTGAGGAAGGGCTTCAGTAGCCTCATATTCTTGTCGTCTAGTTCCGCGACATGAACTGCCTCAACGATGTCAGTAGGCGAAAATCCAAGCTCTTTCCTGAGGGCTTGCACTCGACGGGCTAGGTCACGCATAAGACCTTCTCCCTCTAGAGCATCGTCACGAGTTCTGTCAAGCAAAACATGCAGTTCACCCTCAGAAGCTATCGCCCATTGTTCAGCGTCAACTTCAGGAAGTTCGTCTGCGTACTCAACAGCCTTTATGTTTGATAGTTCAAGAAACAGTTCTTCCAGCTTCTTTAGGGCTTTCTGAGATTTTTTGGGTGCAACAACTACTGTTTTTGCTAGTGGCCAGCGGCGTTTCAGCTGAGCGTTCTGTCGGGCAGAATACACGATAGGAAGGGTTGTTAGTAGAACATTGAATTCTTCTTCTAAGGCAGAGTTCTCTAGGTCTGGGTTTGGTGTGGGCCAGCTCTCCAGATTCACTGTTTCAGGGAGGGAAGTGTCCAGTTTTTTGTAGACTGCTTGGTACAGGGCTTCGCTTATGAAGGGCGTGGTTGGGTTAGAGAGTAGAACCAGCGTTTTTAGGACGTGCCACAGGGTTGAGTAGACTGCTAGTCTGCGGTTCAGTGTTTCTGGGTCGTCGCTCCACAGGTCTTTTCTGATCATGGGCACATACTCGCGGCTTAGTATGTTGACGACAAAGTCCTCAAGTTTGGACAAGGCGAAATTGAATTCGCATGCCTCTGCTTTTTCAGTGAACTCTCGTATTAGTCCCTGCAGTCTGGATATTAGCCACCTGTCTGGGTCGGTCAGGGCATTCTGTTCTGTTGACCATTTGAGTGTGTGTTTTGTGGGGTTGAAGTTGTCGTATTCAGCGTTTTGCATGAAAAAGTTGTGAAGATGATAAAGTGTGCTCAACACTTGGTACGGACGTCCCTTCAGCTCTTTGGGGTCAAAGTTCATGGAGTCAATTGGTGAACATTTCCACAGGAAGTAGAAACGTGTGATGTCTGCTGAACGCTCATGAAGCATCTTGTTGGTTTCCAACACGTTTCCAAGGCTCTTGCTCATTTTCCTGCCTTTAGCATCCAAAACAAAGCCCTGAAACAGAAACTCTTGGTAAGGAGCCACAGGTTTGCCCGTCATTATTACATGTTCAAGAAGAAGTGAGTTTGCCCAACCTCGAGTTTGATCCACCGCTTCAGTCAAAAAGTTCGCAGGAATCAACTTGCTGAATTCGTCATCTGTGAATCTTGCGTAGGGTGATGCCCCGCTGTTGTGCCAGACGTCCAAAACAAAATGTTCCCGCTGCATTCTGCCCCCGCAGCTGTCACATTTCAGTATCACCCGATCTATCCATGGCTTGTGAAGTTCAAAGTCTTTGCCGGGCAGCTCTATGGCTTTCTCAACAAGCTCTTTTTTGCTTGCCACCAGCGTTTTGGCTCCGCATTTTTCGCAGACCCAGATAGGTAAAGGTGAACCCCATGTTCGGTCTCTTGAGATGCACCATCGTTTTCCTTCTTTCAGGAAGGCAAGGAACCTGTTTTTTGGGCTGTCAAAGAAGTATTTTACCTTGTGTGCGGCTTCCATGACTTTGTCGTTTATTTTGTCTATCCACATGAAGTATTCTCTGCGAGCCAGCCACACCAGCTTGTGGTGGGATCTCCAGCAGGTAGGATATTCATGCTTAACAGGTTTCATTTTAAGCAGCAATCCGCGGTTTTCAAGTTCCTCTATGACCATGCTGTCTGTTTTTCTGACAAAGAAACCAGCAAACTTGCCTGCATCCTCAGTGAACATTGCTTGTTCATTGAAGGGCGCAAACATTGGTAGTTTTCGTTTTTGGGATGCTAAGAAGTCGTCTTCGCCGTTTGCTGGTGCCAAATGAACTATACCTGTGGCTGTTGTGACGTCCACGAAGTCTTCATCCACTACTGTGTGGATTAGGGGAGCTTTGTCAAGTTCTGCCTGTTTGGGAATCAGGTCCTTGAATGGATAGTCATATTTTGTGCCCACCAAGTCCTTTCCGTTAAATATTTTGAGAACTTTGTAATCTTCTATCTCTAGTTCTTCCATTATCGGCTCGACGCGGGCTTTAGCAAGAATCCAAACTTCATTGCCAACTTTGACTCTGGCATATTCTTCGTTGGGGTTGACTCCTAGTATCATGTCCGTGACTAGGGTGAAGGGCATGGTGGTCCAGACAATGAAGTATTCGTTTTCGGTTCCGTTTACTCTGAACTTGAAGTGTATAGATGGGTCTTCAACCTCCTTGTATCCGAGACCTACTTCCGCGTTGCTGAGGGACGTTTGGCAGTGAGGACAGTAGGCAACAACGTAGTAGCCTTCGCCTAGGAGATTCTGTTCCCAAGCATGTTTGAGATATTGCCACTCTCGCTCGATATACGTGTCCTGATGAGTGTAGTAGGCTTTGTCTTGGTCTATGAACAAGCCCAGCATAGTGTCGGCTTCAATCCACAGGCGATGATACTTCATGATGCTTTTTTTGCATTCTTCAACAAAGCGTTCTTCGCCTACCCTCGCTAGCAGTTCTTTCTTGTTTTTTGCGCCAAGGGTCTTCTCTACTTCCAGTTCAACAGGTAAGCCTTGGGTGTCCCAGCCAGCCCAGAAGGCGACATAATAGTTCTGCATGGTTTTCAGTCGATAACGGAAATCTTTGATTACTCTTCCTCGAGCATGACCAACATGTGGAATGCCGTTTAATGTTGGGGGTCCTTCAACGTAGCCTAGCATTCCGTTGTTGTTTTTTTCTCGGGTTTCTTCCAGTTTCTTTAGTATCTGATTTTTTTCCCAAAAAACACGAACTTCATTTTCAAGCTCGAGCGGGCTATATTTCTGAGTTAACAAAGGTTTAGAATTAGCCTTGAATTTCGCGGTCACCGCTCATCCACGACACCAGATTAAACCCCAAATAATCAATCACAAATATAAAGCTTTAAGCACAACCAAGCAAGACGCCTTCAGACATTCTAATGAAAATGTGAACACAAGACAGAAACTTTCTGCTGTGCTGCTGAATTCCAGAAAAAAGATTTTTTTCAACAATCTACTGCTATTAGGAAACTAATAGGGTCAGCTCACATGATTTGTGCCAGCAAAAAAATGTGAAAGACTGTTTTCAATAATCTGCTGTTGTTAGGCTTCTAATGTGTTTGGTTGTTTGTGTCAGTTTAAGCTGGTCTTCTATATGCTGAGTGAAAATGCTGGGTAGGTGTTTGGAAGTTGTGTGTTTTCACGCAAATTATTTATTCACATCATGAATATATGGAACACTGGCAACAAGGTATAGAGGGAAAGAAAGTGAAGATACAAAACAGACTACTATTTGCCATTAGTATAATCTCCATAATTATCGTAATTTTTCAACTGTGGAGCACAATTCCAGACATTGGAGAATACGCACGGGATGCTCACCTCTTTGAGAGTCTGGAAGAAGGAAATGTCTGGGCAGACTGGGTACTTGAAGCCAGAGAAATGCTCATAGAAGCACCAATAGCCCTCATACTTAACGTTTGTTTCTTCTCCCTAGTGGCATTCTGGAGCTTTTCTGGAGCCCTCGAAAAAGAAAACCAAACCCCCATCAAACCAGAAGCCACAAACTAGACCTAACCGACAAAACTGTTGTGCCCACAAACTTGCAGTTCATGAAAGGTTCTATTTGTACCAGTCTAGGCTATCTTCTATGTAACTGATGAAGCTGCTAAAGAACTCTTTAATGTCCTCACTTAGGCTTGTTTGGGCTATGAACGCTTTAGCTTGTTCCGCGTGTTCTCTTGATGCCTGTTTTGCAGCATCTAATCCCCCGCTTTCCCTGAGAACCTCTCTTATCAAATCTACTTCTCCGAAGCTAAGAAACTCCTTACCGAGAAGACATTTCAAAGCCTCAGATTTTGCCTGATTCGCCGAGTTAAGAGCATAAATAACATGGAGAGGCTTCTTGTTCTTAGAGATATCCAAACATGGCGACCTACCATACTCTTCCTTCGGGGCAAAACTGTCAATGATGTCGTCTTGGATGTCAAAGGAGTAGCCCATGTTCTCAGCTGCATTCTCTAACAGTTTCAGGTCTTTTTCTGGGGCGTTTGCCAAAATTGCGCCAGCAAGCAGTGTCACTTTGAAGAGGGAAGCGGCTCTTTTGCCCGCCATAACACGCCATTCGTCAACAGTTACGTCCTTATGCTCGAAAAGCAGGTCAAGAATTTGGCTTTCATTAACGGCGCGGTAGCCTTCAGAGAAAAGAAGCATAAGCTGGTTGACGGCTTTTTCGGGAAAACCAGAGTTCATTATGGCGTTTACTCCGAGCTCGTAGGCGATGTTGCCTGCGAAGACTGCGGTTGCTTCTCCGAATCGGCTGTTGTATGGGTTGTAGCTGTCCGTGAATTTTTTGTGTAGTGTGCTTCCGCCTCTTCTTTGTTTGTCCATGTCAACCATGTCGTCGTGAACTAGAATAGCGTGGCGATAAAGCTCAACTCCAACGCAGACGTTCAGGATTTTTTCGTCAACCTTTCCAGTGTAGCCCTTGTAGGTTAGGAGGGTGCTGCAGGAAGCCAGCCGTTTGCCCTTCCTGAGTATGTACTCTTCAATGTCAGAGTACACATTCTTTATGAATGGGTGATACTCTGATGCATCTTTCACAGCTTCATCCAGAAACGTTTTGAGGTGTTCTTCGATGATTGTGCTATAATGGTCTAGTGTTTTTTCCCAGCTCATAGTGATTCCAGCCTAAAGTTTGGTAAAGAAGCTTCTCAGGGTTTCTAAAAGCTTTTTGCCACAATATAGCCCTGCGTTGATTTGAAGAAGCTGAAGCACATCTGGAAGCAGAGTTACTGTTGTTGAGCCGCTGTTTTCTTTTTGTGTCGGCGCTCCAGTTCTTCAAAAATGTTGTTAAGGGGGATACCTTTTTGGGCAAACATCACTAGGATGTGGAAGATTTCGTCTGCAGCTTCGTGTGTAATTTCTTTGACGTCATTCGTTTTTGCTGCGAGGATAATCTCCGTTGCTTCTTCTCCAATTTTCTGGAGAACAGCATCCTCGCCCTTGGCAGTTAAACGGGAAACATAAGATTTTTCGCTTGGGTTCTGAATCCGCTCTTTTATGACCTCGAAAAGTCGTTCAAGCATCTTCGCATCAACTACTTGCCCTTCCTCGGCTTCTATGGGCTTGTAGAAGCATGATTCCTCGCCAGTGTGACAGACTGGACCCACCTGCTGAACCTTAAACAGAATCGCATCGTTGTCACAGTCCAGAACCGCGTTCTGTACTAGCGAATAGTGCCCGGACTCTTCGCCTTTCATCCACATTCTGGCCTTAGTTCTGCTCCAGAAGTGGGTCTTGCCGCTAGCCAAAGTCAACTGCAGCGCCTCCTCATTCATGTAAGCCTGCATCAAAACCCTATTCGTTGATGCGTCCTGAACTATGGTGGGAACTAGACCGTTTCCTTTCTTGAAGTCCACTTTCTGTATGAAAGCTTTGATTTCTTTTTCGTTAAGTTTCAGCACCAAACATTTCAACTCCTGC
>PIXS01000174.1 GCA_003096255.1 Candidatus Bathyarchaeum sp.
AAGTTTGCGTTTAACTCGTCGACCACAACAACTGCGGTTTCGGCTAAGGAACATGCATAAAACAGTGGGGCTAGGCGGTCTGGGTAACGTGTGGGTTCGATGAACGTTACTGTGGTTTCGCCTTTTTTCATGTTGTATAACGTGATGTCAGAGACTGTGCCTTTTTTGGCTATGTTGCTACTGTAGCCCTGTTTGCCCAGAACAGCGACGGTTAAGTTTCCCATTAAACGACTTCCTTGTGAATTACGCCATCATGCTGGGAGCAGCAAATAAGGGTTATGGGTACCAAAAAAAGAAAAAATGTTTAGTGTGTTGTTTTTTGCTTGAGCCGTTTTTTGGTTATGAACGCAGCTACGGCTACAGCGATTAGTAGCGGTAAGACAATGGCTGACGAGAACTCTGGAACTACATAATATTTGGCAGTAAACATTGATGTGTCAGTAGTTTGGCTGTTTCCTGCGTAATCATAAGACGTTATTTTGTATGAAACCCACGTTCCCTCTTCTTGTGCTGGAATTTTTGCGCTCCACATATTTGAGCCCTTAAATGTCATGTCTACATCTTCCCATGTTGAGCCGTTATTAGTGGAATAATGCAGTACAACGTTCTTTACGCCGCTAACAGTATCAGTTACCTCCATCGACACCTCAACCTCTTGGTCAGACATTACTTCGTCTTGAGGTGTATGTTGTGGAATTCCGTTAATTGGAGCAGTTTTATCCAGTTTTATTCCAGTTAACATTTGATTTGGTTCATTGTTGTTTTGTCTGTCTACACTCCAGTACTCCAAGGTGATGTTGGCGCCCTCTACGTTAATTAGTGGTTGCCCATTTTCCAAAATGGTGTTCACTGACATCATGGCAACTCGGTAGTATGTTTGTAAAACTCCTGTTTCGTTATCTGTCGCAGAGAGGGGTATTGTAAAGTCTGTATTGTGCCATTCTCCGTCGTATTCGTATGTAGTTGTTGGTGCGGTGCTGTCCCTAAGAACCGTGATTGTTTTATTAGTAATGTTCTGGAAGCCGTACTCATCTGTTACAGTCAACATTACATTGTATGTAGCTGCACCAAGGTATACGTGGGTCATAGTTGGATTGCTTGTTGTTGTGATGTTATTATCTCTAAAATCCCAAGTGTAACTGGTTATGTTGCTGTATTCGCTAACACTTGATGATCCATCAAAAATAATTGGCATATTCGCATAGGTTTTACTCAATGTAGTAATATTTGCTGTCAGCGGAAGCGTGGGCGTCTGTGGGTTTGGTTCTGTTAAAATTGGTGTGTATTCGATGAAGTCGTTAACGTTTATGTTGTCGTGCCCGTCATGGATTACTGAATCGATTACTGTGGTGTTTGTTGTTCCCCAATAGTTTTCTGTACAGTTTACTCCTTGCGGATTGCTTCCCCCTAACTCGATCAAAGTTTCGTTGGTGTCAATGAATGTGTTGTAGTGCACCAGAACTTGTGTTGTGTCCCTGTTGATTGTTAACTGAAGAAAAACTCCGTTATTTCCTTTGATGAGATTGTGGTTTATGTGGTGAACCAAAGGTGGTTCTCCTGTCATTGGCCACCAGTCGTATATGCTAAACCCTGCCATGTTTATGAATGTGTTATATTCAATGTAGTTTTCTGTTTTTGTACAACTGAACGGTGAAACATGGGTAATGTTTTCCACTACACAATACCTCAGTTTAACCTGAGCCAGTCCCCCTGTAATATCCCACAGCGTTCTGGCATTTTTGATGATGCAGTATTCCAGATCAAAAACTTCGCTAAGTGCATCAGTATTAAAGACATTTGTTGCACCTGTTGCATCAATTGTTATTTTGTTGTCTGCACTTCCATGGGCATATACTGTTCCATGTACTAAGAACATGTATCCTGTTCCCGCAAAAGTCACTGATGTACCCGCTTCAATAGTAAGCGTCACATTTTCAGGAATTTGGATTGTTTCAGTTATGATATATGTGCTGTTTTGTGCTACCCACGTGGTGTCTTCCCACACTATTCCGCTGACGTATGTGTCTTGGCTACCATAGGTTGATTGTGCTGATGCATTATAAACTGTTATTAAATTTAGAGAACATAAAACTAAAATACAAAATACTGCGACGCAGTCTTTTTTTGCATACATCTTGAATCGTAATGTAAATCATTTAATACTTCAAATAAAGGTTTGCTAAAGAATCAGTTGTTGTTTAGTTTTTCTTTAGCCAATTCAGCCATGCCTGTTTCCCAGACTTTTTCTGTTTTTTCAACAACTGTTTCCTCGTCCAGTTCAGGAAAAATGCCATGTAAAATCTGGTGAAAAATGCTGTACATTATTTCAAGCAATCCCGCTGGGGGCTGCTGCTCTATTGTTTGTTCAAAAAACTTTTTTGAAACCCTGATTTGCCCCTTCTTGTTAATGTGGGCACCACACGTTTTTAGGCATTCATCGCATTGGCACATGTTGTACGAAAAGTATTCTGCGCGGGTTTTTTGGGTATAATCCAGCAGGGGCGTTGACTCCAAAACCACTAATGTAGCATTATACAGGGCGTCCAAGATTTGTTCGTGGGTGCGGGTGTAGGCTTTGGGGTCGTTTAACAGGGGGATTAGGGGTTCGATTTCTTTGTTTGTGTCGTGTTTGCTACTGTAGTCTAACCAGTTTTTGTGCAGAACGTCTGCTGGTTCAAATTCAAGTTTTTTCGTTGAAACACACCCCAAACAATTACAATGTAAGCTTCTGGTATTTTAGCCTCTTTGCTTGCCCTTAGCATTTTTTAGCAGTTCATTCTTAAAACACTCAGGACACGTAGAAAACGGGAAAACCTCACACGAACCGTCCTCAAGAATAATCTTCATAACATCGTCCTCCCCCAAAACAGCACCACAAACTTCGCATCTACGCTCAACCAAACAGCAAACCCCTGTGTTTCCGATTTTTCTAGGATAAACACTCAAATGGGCACCTGCAATAAAACATTTTTCAGACTCGTGTGAACGCTGTTGGTGTATGTCCGTTCTTTTTACTGTTTGAATCTCCTGCGGGTTACGATTAATGCTCCAACGACCA
>PIXS01000175.1 GCA_003096255.1 Candidatus Bathyarchaeum sp.
CGCTGAAAGCGGTTACGATGCCTAGCACATAGTTCATGGGGGGTTTTCTACCTACGTATATTATGTTTGAGTCGCTAGATTTTTTGCTCATTTTGCGATTCTCCGTAGTTTGTGCTGTTATTGTTGGTTGGACTAGCTTTTAAATCTGTCTATCAATTGACACAAAAGTGCTTATTGTAAATACTTGGGTTAAACTTTGAGGTAGCCCTTTTTTCTGAGCCAGTCTACTTGGTTTCTCTTGTATCTCCAGATTATGTCGCCTCGTTCTTCGGATTGGGTGTCCCATGGAGAAACCAGTACGTAGTCTCCTACTCGTATCCACATTCTGCGTTTCATTTTACCCCGTATCCTGCAGAGGCGTTCATGACCGTCCTGACAGCTTACCATTACTCTGTCGAAGCCTAGCATTTTTTTGGCTACGCCTATTATGTCGTTGCCCTGCGGTGCTTTGATTGCGTTATAGTCTTCGCGTTTGACCTTTCGTTTGCCCACTCTTCTCGCCTCTACATTCCTTTTCCTTAATTGGATACATAACTTAAATACGTATGGCTTGTTTTTTGGTGTCTGAGCCTCTGTTTTTGTTCCCTTTTCGTAGCCCTTTTTCGTAAATCAGCATCAAAGTCTATTGAAGTAGCACAAAAACAAGGAGCAGCAGCCCTGCGGTCCAGCAGTAAACCGCAAAGTAGTGAAACTTTTCGTTTAAAACAATTTTTTGCAAAAGCTTCAAGGAAACATAGCCTACAACCATGGCAACTACTACCCCAACAAGCAGGGGAATCATGTCCACGTTTCCCACCACCAGGTCTTTTGCTTCAAACACGGTTGCGCCTAACACTGCGGGTATGGACAGCAAAAAGGAGAATCTAAAGGCTGTTTGTTTGTCGATTTTTCTTAAAAGCCCCGCTGACACGGTTAAGCCGCTTCTGGATATGCCTGGGATTATGGCTACGGCTTGGGCTACGCCTATGATCAATGAGTCTGGGGCTGTGATTTTTTTGTTTCCAAGACGTTTTTCGGAGATAAACAGTATGCACCCTGTGGCTAGTAGGGCTATGCCCACGGATTGCAGGTTACAAAATAGTGCTTCAAAGATGTCACGTAACAGAAAGCCTGTGATTGCGATGGGTATGCTGCCTGCGACTATGTACAGGGCAAGTTTTCCTTCTTGGCTTTGCAGGTCTCCTTTTGCTAGTGCTTTGAGGATGTTTAGTATGTCTTGCCTGAAAACAGCTACAACCGCAATCAAGGTGCCCAAGTGGAGCATAACGTCAAAAATCAGCGGGGGGTTTAGTCCCAGAAATTCTTGGGCAACTACCAGGTGTCCGGAGCTGGACACTGGCAGCCACTCGGTCAGTCCCTGTATTACGGCTAGAATCAACGCTTCGATTACGGTTACCATATTGTTGTTTGCCCAGCCTTTGTTGCTGTATTGGACAAGTAATCTAGCTTTGAATATTTAAAATCGCCTAAAAGGGCTTTTTTGTCTAGTAGCCGTTGTGTGAATTGTGGAAAACATTTCCTTTTGTTGCTTTGTTTTCAGAAAAAAACCTAGTTTTCAACAATGTACCTCTATTAGTATCCTAATATGCCGCACGGACGTGTGAATTCTTCAGTGACGGTTTGCCACGTTTTTGTCATGTTTCTTTTTTGTGTAGCTGTGTCATTGGATTATTTTTTTCAATGCACATCACGTTTTTCTTTTTGCAAAAAGATAATTTTCCATAAGCAAACTGTTAATATGCCGCATCCACCATTATTAACGTGGTTTTGAAACTAGTGTTACAGAAATGCCCTTACTGCGGAGAACTAATTTTTTTTCGCGAAAAAGGTCACGCGAAAGAAGATAGGTGCGACCTCAAAAAGTGAGATTCAATCACATAAATTGAGTTAGTGCTTAGCACCTAATGTACTAATTTGGCTTTCAATGCCTAGGAGGGAAATAAATGTCAATAGAGATAACAGACTTTGAAAAGAAAGCATACGCCTACATCAAAGAACAGGGCGACGTGTTAGTTTCTACAATTCCTAAATTGATGTGGGGTGCAATTCCGAACCTTAAGGCTGCAGGGTTGGTAGAAACTTACAAAAAACCTACTGCTCCTTGGGCGTCAAAAAAACACACTTTCGTCAAAATGCTGAAAACTGATTTTGTAACTGAACCATAATGGTTTTTGTTTCAGTTCATTTTTATTTTTTTGCTGATGTTGTTTTTCATTTTTGTTTATTCCAGTTTTTGTTTTATTCGCAGGTTTTTGTTGTTCTTGGCAAAAATATACAAGTTTATAAACAGCTATGTGATAGTCAGTTGTGAATTAGTGATCTAAGAAACCTAGTTTTGTCATAGAATCGGAGGTGCCAAATGAAATGTCTTATGGTAGACCCAGAGAAATGCACAATGCAGTCTGCGCAGAATGTGGAAAGGAATGTCAAGTTCCCTTCAAACCAGACCAAAGTAGACCTGTATACTGCAGAGAATGCTACGCTAAAAAACGACCCGCAAGAAGCAACAGATACTAAACGTATCACGTTACTTTTTCATAACTTGTAAAAAACGACCTTTTTTACAAAATCCTTTTTTCTTTGAATCATACCCAATAAAGCCTAGGCTGGGATTTGAACCAGCGACCAATGGGCTAACAAGTTGATGTGAAATTTTTTTGGAAATATGTGCTGTGCAGAAATTTTTAGACAAAAAACCTATTTTTCAACAATGTACCTCTATTAGTATCCTAATACACAGCACGGATGTGTGAAAAACTTATGCGAACATCCATATTGTTAAATCATTGTGATTTTTGGTTCAAGAATTGGTTGTTACTTGCTTGCGTGGACTGGTGGGATTCTGTTGTGCCATGGCATCTGTTGTTCAAGCCAGCTTGCTATGCGAATTAGAGTATTTTCTTCTCCGAATCTTGCCATGAATTGCACGCCTATTGGTAGACCTGATTTGCTATGTCCTAGAGGTAATGTGATTGCTGGTTGCCCTGTTACATTAGGTGGGGTGGTGGGCAGTCGGGTTTCGTCACAAAGACGCATATAGCCAATGTAGTCAACATCTGTGCGGGTTTTTGCGTATTTACCAAGAGGTTCTGGTAACTGCAACAACGTGGGTGTTATCAGTAGGTCATGTTTTTCGAAGAATTTGCCAAATGTCCTGCGGATTTTATTCAAGACAAACTCGGTCATCATCATATCCGCTCCAGTAAGACCTTTGGAGTATTCATAAAAGGACAAAAACACTGGCTCAAGGGTCTCTTCGTTGATGGGTCTTCTCGTTATGGCTGCCATCATATCAATTCCTGCGTAGGTGCCAAAGGCCCATGCTTTACATGTAGCTTGCAGGTATTCTTCATAATCAAAAACAGGGCTGGCTTCAACAACTTCATGACCTGCTTTCTCACACTCAGAAACCACCTGCTCCACACAGCGGACTACTTCAGGGTTAACAGAAACGTTGGGTTGCCAAGAGTCCACAGTCCAAGCTATTCGCAGTTTCTCTGCTGGCACACTAACTTCTTGCATGTACGGTCGATTGGGCTGGGTTATAATAAACGGGTCACCGAGAATGGGCTTTGACACTGCATCTAACATCAAAGCGGTATCCCTTACTGTTCGGCTTATCACGAATTCTTGGAGCATTCCGGGCCAAATTTCTCCAAAATCAGGACCCATAGACACACGTCCCCGTGATGGTTTTAGTCCAACTAGACCACAGGCACTTGCAGGAATTCGAATCGAGCCTCCGTTGTCACTTCCATGAGCCATTGGCACAATTCCTGCTGCTACGCTTGCTGCTGACCCTCCGCTGGAGCCCCCTGCCATGAGTTTAAGGTTCCAAGGATTGCGTGTTTCACCTAGCATTACTGATTCAGTTGAGATTCCTAAGGCAAACTCTGGAGTTGTTGTGCGGCCTAGCAAAGTTAAACCTGCTTTTTTGAAGCGTTGGGTCAGAAAGGAGTCATGTTGAGCAACGTTTCCTTTCAATAATCTGGAAGCGCTCTCTTGAAGCCGTCCTTGTTCGGCTGCTCCGATGTCTTTCATCAGAAATGGAACCCCCATGAAGGGGCCATCATTAACTATGTTTTCTTCCATTTCTTCAACATGGTCAGAGTAGACTTCTATAACCGCGTTGATTTTCGGGTTGACCTTTTCTACGGCTTCAACAAAAAGGTGGGCCACCTCTTTTGGTGAAACCTCTTTTTTTCTCACTAACCCTGCTAAAGCAAAACCATCATAGTTAGTATACTCAACCAAGTCCATCGGAACCCTTCCCCGTTACTCTCTTGCTTAGAATATGTACGCCCGTCCCTTTAGAACTATTTCCTACTGTTACGTATAGACACTGTTAGCCTACTGACATTTGTGGACGATAAATGAACTAATCAAAATGGAGCCTCGGGCGGGATTTGATCCCGCGACCAACAGCTTACAAGGCTGCCGCTCTACCGGGCTGAGCCACCGAGGCATGTTAAACCGGGTAGGTTAGGTTATTTTCTTATCAGGTCTTGGTTATAGATTTTCCGTTTTCTAACTAAGAAAAAAAGAGTTGTGCGGACAAAAACCCGCATGGGAGAGTTTATTCTAGGAACTTTTCAGGTTCGATATATTCCCCGAACCGTTCCTTGGCGTCAAGCAACCGTTCATACTGCTGGTTTAGAATCCAAAACACCTGCTCTGGGGTGTAGGTGACGTTCTTTTTGTAGAACCTTCGCACCCGCTTGATTTTCTCCAGGTTCTCGTCCACCCTGATGGTGAACTGTTTGTTGTAGTCTTCTTTGGTGTAGTCTACTCCTCTGACCTGTTTGAAGAGTTTACGCAAATCCTCATACACTGGAACATAACCCGTAGGAGTCTTGATGGCGTCCACCTCACCGTGAACCCGTAGCTCCATCCACTTCACCCAGACGTGTTTGTCTTTGGGGTCGTTGAGGTACTTTCCGTTTATGTCTTTGAGGAAATAGTTAACACCAAAAACTAGGGGCGGGTTTTCCACCTTCTTGCCAAAATCCAGGTTGTTACGAACATTCTTGCCCAAAGGAATCGAAATAAAGTCCTGGATGCTCATCATGTTGATTTCGGGAACGCCTTCTTTGCCTACTGTTGCGAAGGTTGTTTCTGTCTCTAAGGAAGCGCCATAGGCGACAATGCCGTGCTCCCAATCAAAACTCTGCTGAACAGGAACATACGCCTTAGCATCCCGTCCGCCATACATAACACCCCGCAGTTCAACACCGTTAGGGTTCTCCAGCTCCGGGTCACAGTTCTTCAAAAACTTTAACCTAACCGCATAACGGGCATTCTTATGCGCCAAAGGAATCTCTTTACCTTTTGCGTCCTTTTTGCCTTCGTGCCAATCACCAGAAAAGTTAACCCCGTTCTTAGGAGTTTCACTGCCCATACCAAGCCAGTAAGGTTTTTTGTCCTTAACTAAAACGTTGGAAAAGATTATCTCGCCCTCGTTATGAAGCACATCCCAGATGGTTGTGTCATCCACAGGATTAACATCCTTGATAATACCGAAAATCCCTGCTTCAACGTTCACCGCACGGGCAACACCGTCGATTTCACGGATATACGCAATATCATCCCCTAGTATGGTCTCCCCGGGCAACATGGCAGTAGAAGTTTTACCACACGCACTGGGAAAAGCACCAGCAAAATAGGTCTTACGACCCTTGGGACCGTGAACGCCCACCAGCATCATGTGCTCGGCGAGCCAGCCCTCGGTGTTGGCTTTACGGATAGCTAAACGAAAGGCCAGCTTCTTAAAGCCAATAGAGTTGCCCGCATACTGGGTGTTAACAC
>PIXS01000176.1 GCA_003096255.1 Candidatus Bathyarchaeum sp.
CCTGTCCGAAGCAATTGGACAAGAGCAAAGCATGGTTTCGCATAACCTTAAACCCCTTCTTGAGTGCAACTTTGTTTACAGCAAACGGGACGGAAAACGACGAATATACTCAGTCAACGAGGAAACTGTTGGGGCACTTTTCAAAGCAGTTGAAAACCACGCAGAAAAATTCTGTCCAACAGGCGGAAAATGTCATCTAAACCGCAAGTAACTGAAACACGTTATGTAAGTGAAAACTTTGGCAGAAGATTTTAAGACTGGCACGAAATCGGTTGTGCTGGTGGATTTGATTGATTATCAGCAAGGGTCTGTTGTTAGCAGGACAATTGTTGATAAACCTGCTGGAACGGTTACTTTGTTTACTTTTGATGTTGGACAAGGTTTGAGTGAACACACGGCACCTTTTGATGCTTTAGTTTACAATTTGGAAGGAGAAGTAGAAGTGACGATATCGGGCAAGTCGGTTCTGGTAAAAAAGGGAGAACTGTTGGTTATGCCTGCTAACAAGCCTCATGCTCTTAAGGCTACTAAGCGGTTTAAGATGCTTCTTACAATGATTAGACAGTAGTTCGGTTTAGTAGTTCAGAACAGTGTTTGTTATGCTGTTATTGGACTACTTCCACGTTTTTTATTTCTGGAACACGTTTTTTTATGCAGTTTACTACGCCCCATTGCAGGGTCATAGCAGACATTGGGCAGCCGTTACATGCTCCTTTGAGTTTTACTTTTGCGATTCCGTTTTCTACATCTACAAGTTCTATGTCGCCGCCGTCAGCCTGCAGTTGTGGTCTTACGTCTTGGATACAGTCGGCTACCTGTTCTTTGATTGACTTTGCCATAACAAATACCCCTTTCTATCAAAAGGAAGTCTGAATCTAATAAACGTGCTGTATTTAGGTTCAGAGCCTTCTCAGGGCCATCCGGTATGCAATGGTTCCTAGCGCAAAGAGTACTACTCCCGAAACGGTAAGGTAAACAAGTTCAGGAATAACTGCGTCAACGGCCAAGTTTCTGGTCATTATTGCGGTCATGGCATCAACTAGTTTTGTGAAAGGCAATGCTTTTCCAAACAGTTGTGCGGCTTCGGGCATCATTTCCAGAGGGAAGAACGCACCTATGAAGAACTGTAGAGGAACGCTGATTATTACGGCTATTGAGTTTGCGGCTTCTTCGTTCTTAGAGATTGATGAGATTATCAGGCCTATTCCGATTGCGGAAAGTGAACCTAAGAAGATTGCCAGCACGATTACTGGGATGTTCCAGTACAGGTTGACTTGAAACAGCAGTATGCCGCTGAGAAGCATGATGAAGGCTGACATGTAAACTAGCATCAAGTTTGAGAGGAATTTGCCGATTAACACAACAGTCGGTGAAACTGGGGCAATTATCATTCGTTGGAAGGTTCCTTTGGTGCGTTCTGTTGCTATTGTCATTGATGCATGGTTTAGTCCGCTCCACAGGAGAACCAGTCCTAAGGTTCCGGGGACCATGTAGTCTATCCACGCAAGTTCAGTTTCTGTTACTTCCGCGTTGCTTGTTACAACAGTAATAGGATCAGAGATTACCTGTATGTAAGCTTGCATTTCTGGTGGCGCCTGCTGTATTGCAGCTTCCTGATAGTATTTGACGAATCCTGAAGTGAAACCAAGAATACTTTGTTGGGTAATTACTGCTCCAGTTGTGTCTGTTGGGTCAACTAGTAATTCGAGAAACGATTTTGTTGAGATTGGTGCACCAGTGCTGTCAGCGTATTGAAACGATAATGTTTCAGTGAAGTTAGCAGGAATAATTACCACGGCATCAATGTTGCCTCTGCTTATTTCATAGGCTGCGGTTCCGTTGGTATCCCTGTCACCGTATACAGGGTAGCTGTTAACTGAAAAGTTTGCAGTTTTCATAGCATCAACGAAAAGATCTCCGATGGTGCTGTTTTCTACAGAAGTAGAGTTAACAGTAACCAGTTGCCCGTCAAGGTTAACAACGCCAACCACTATTTGGCTTGCTTGGGTTGTTCCTGCTTGGCCGAAAGTGAATCCAATAATAACTATGAAAAACAGTGGAAAGAGTAGTGTGAAAAAGATTGCAGTTTTGTTTCTTAAAACCCCAAGAAAGTCAGTTTTTGCCACTGCAACAATTTGGTTTAGCGCTCTTTTAACTTTCATTTCCTTTTACTCCCTTAGGCTCCTTCCAGTCAATGTAATGAAAACATCCTCGAGGGTTACTCGCGAAAGCTGAACTGACAAAACTTTAGTCCCATCCTTTACGATTGTAGAAACTACATCAGGAAGAATGTCGTCGGGACTGTCTGTAATCACCTTTATGGTTTCTCGTTTCTCGCTTTCGTCAAGGGCAGTATACACGTTTTTAACATTCTCAAGACACCTAATTTGCTCAAGCAAGCCAGACGACGCCTTGTCTGGACAAACAGATATTGTGTTTTCAATTTTCACGCTTTTAACCAGTTGACTTGGGCTTCCCATGGCAATAATTTTTCCATGGTCCATGATTGCAACTCTACTGCACAGTTCTTCGGCTTCTTCCATCATATGAGTTGTTAAAATTATGGTTTTTCCTTGGCTTCTTAGCGTTTGAATGATTTCCCACAGAGCATGCTTATTTTGTGGATCAAGCCCTGCAGTAGGCTCGTCAAGCAATAAGACTTGAGGTTCATGCAACAACGCAGCAGCAATGTTTACACGACGTTTCATTCCACCAGAATAAGTGGAAACATGGCGTTTTACTGCCTTTTCATCAAGTTGCGTAAACTCTAGAAGCTCCTTAATTCGGTTTCTTAGTTTGCTTCCTGACAAACCGTAAAGTCTACCATAAAATGCGAGGTTTTCTTTTGCATTCAAGTAATCATATAGTACAATATCTTGGGGGACAACACCAAGGATTTCTTTAACTTTCATCGGCTGATCTTTAATGCTGTAGCCACCCACTTTAATTGTACCAGAAGTGGGATTGAGCATTCCAGAAATCATTTTTGTAAGGGTTGACTTACCTGCACCGTTAGGACCAAGCAGACCAAGCATTTCTCCTTTTGCAACGCTAAGCGAAAGATTGTCAACTGCAACCATATCCTCAAAACGTTTAGTCACAGAATTTACTTCAACATCGTTCATTTTTTCTTCCTCTCAGGAACCAAGCACCTGAACATAGTCAACAACTTCTGTTTTTCCAACCAAAAACGTGACGTAACAGGATGTTTCAGTATCAGTATACCTTGAATAAATAAACTTTTGTTGTTCCATTACGTATGTTGACTTGCAAAACATATTCCTTTCATTTTTCATACAGAATATAACACAATCTAAAAAGCAAAGTTTTAGGAAGAAGGGTCTCCTGAAGCGAAAACCCGGAACAGAATTTTGGAGAAAGACAAATGAAAACAATCATAAAACTATCATTTTTTGATTATCTTCACGTTCCGACTTCGCCTTTTCAGTCCCTTCTTCAGCTTGATTGCCTAAAAAAGGCAAACATTGTTGAAATAAGAGTCAGCCGAGAATCATACACACGAAATTGTTGAAGATTACAGATCTTCCAGACTATCAAGAGGATCATACCATTTTTCCTGTGTTTGAATCATTTTCAGGCTCTTACTCCAACTTTTTTTACTCCTCACAAAAAAA
>PIXS01000177.1 GCA_003096255.1 Candidatus Bathyarchaeum sp.
AACAAACAAGATTCACCGCAGCGGAAACACATACATCTTCAATGGCGACATCACAGAATCCTACGGAATCATAGTAGAAAAAAGCAACATCGTAATTGATGGCAAGGGTCACACCTTGAAGTCCACGCCCAGACTTTTGCCTATTGGTTCATGGGATTTCGGAATCGAATTATCCAACGTTACGGACGGTAACGCGGTAATCAAAAACTTGAAAATAGTTGACTTCAACATTGGCGTCTACATTTGGACAACAAACAACACTGTAACAGGGAACACGATAACGGGCGGTAACGTAGGCATCTTCCTCGCCGAGTCCCCGAACACGGTTGTCGGCAACTACATAGAAGACAACACCGAAGGCGTCTTTTTGGGTCCGTTGCCAGACACGCACAAGACTGTTTACAATATTTTGTATCACAACAGTTTCGTTAACAACACACTGCAAGCCTACGATTGCGAATGCACTGACCCCCACACAATCCAGCACCAAAACATCTGGGACAACGGCACAAGCGGCAACTACTGGAGCGACTACAGCGGCATCGACGTTGACGGAGACGGAATCGGCGATACACCATACTCTGTTAGTAGTGATGATGCTGATACGTGCCCGCTTATGGCGCCCATAGCGTTTCCGATAACCAGAAACAACGGTTTCCTGGGCACAAACATACCATTCGAGCTTGGTCTTGCCCTCACAGTGGCGGGAATTGTTTCAGTATCAGCAGCAGTGTACGTGGTTCTGAAACGCAAAAAAGCCAGTTGACTCTGTATCCTGTCTATTCTTCAAACTCGCTATCGGGTATTTGCGAAAAAAGTTTTCCGTCCCTCATAAGCAGCAGACGATCCGTGTATCCCCTGACATAGCTTGCGTGAGTTACAGCAACAACAGTTTGACCATGCTCCTTGCTAGCCCGATGACATATCTGCAGAATCTCTTTTCCAGTTTTGGTGTCCAAGTTGCCTGTGGGCTCATCTAAAAGAAGAACCCTAGGCTTGTTAGCGAATGCACGGGCAATAGCTACTCTCTGTTGTTCTCCTGCGCTTAATTCTGCAGGAAGATGATTTGCCCGCTGTTTCAGTCCCACCAAGCACAGTAGCTCTGTTGTTCTTGTAAGCCGTTCACTTTTTGGCATGTTTGTTGGCGCTAAGGCTGCTTCCACGTTTTCATGGGCAGAAAATGTTGGAATCAGATTGAATGCCTGAAAAACAAAACCAACTTTTTCGCGTCTAACCTTAACCCGCTTGCCCTCACTTAGCTTCGAAAGCTCGTAGCCATCCAGAACTACTTTGCCTTCTGTTGGCTTGTCAAGTCCTCCTATCAGATTGAGAAGTGTGGTTTTGCCGCTTCCCGAAGGACCTAAAATAGTAAGGAATTCGCCCTCTGGAACTTCAAGACTGACATCATTTACGGCTTTTACTTCGCCGACGCCTCCTCCTTTATTGTATGTTTTTGAAAGATTTGAAAGCTCGATCATGGTTCTGGTTGACACTTCACATTTCTCCTTATGTTGTTCTGATGGCTTCGACGGGTGATAGTCTGGCTGCCCTCAATGAAGAGAATAATCCTGCAACGACCCCGCTTACTATGGCTATTCCGAAGCCTATGCCAAGTAGTAGGGGGTCTACTGCCACAAAATTCAGTGCTCCGCCGATTTCTCCTCCTATAGTGGAAAGGACGTACGTGGCGAAAACGTAGCCTAAACTGCAGCCTAACAGTCCGCCTATGATTCCCTGTATCACGGATTCGGCGACAATCTGGTTCACGACGTTGCTGTTGCTCCAGCCTATCGCCTTTAGTATTCCTATCTCCTTGGTGCGTTCTGCCACATTACCCAACTGAGACTTGACAGTAAAAAGAACAGCAACAACAGCTAACGCGACTGAAATGTTCCATGCCGTGTCTTCGCCTATTCTGATGACACCAACGGTTGTTTCAGCTAAATCCCAGCCCGTTAACGTGCTTGAGTCTGGCCATTGCTCTTCTAGTGCTGCGGCAGTTTTTTCTACATTGCTGGGGCTGCTTGTTCGAATCAATGCGATGTTTACTAAGCCGATCGGTTTTTCGGGCAAAACCTCCTGAACAACTGGCAGGTTCACGTAGATGTGGGATTTCATGATGTTTGTTGCGCTAACGTCGACTATTCCTACGACCTCAAAATCTGCGGCATAATTTACGGTTGAGCCCAAAGTAAGATTGTTTAATTGAGCATATTCCTTGTCTACAAGCGCCACGTACCCATCGTCGGGCTTGAGGTATCTGCCCTCAATTACGGAGTTTGGTAGTACAGCGTTTGTTTCTGTTTCTGAGGGGTCTATGCCCGTGAACACCATGGCGCGCAACCTGTGCATCAGTATCGGAACAGCGCATTCAACCTCTGGAGTCTGCTCTATTTCGGTTAAGAGACTCTGGTTGAATGGATACGAGAAAAGGTGGTTTACGATATAGCAGCCCTTGTTTGATGGTTCAACTGGCGCCGTGTAGATGTATATGATGTCTGTTCCTATGCTGCTAAGGGGAACTGTGGTGCATGTTTCCCATCCTCGGGCAGCCATAACCAGCGTGATTAGGGTGCTTATTGTGATAACAAATCCTGCAATGTTCACGGCAGTCCTGTATTTTCGTCTCCGAATCTCCTTGAAGGCGTACGCGAATGGATTCAAACAGTCAACCTCTCAGTTCAGGGAACAACGAATACCTCTGGCGGGTGCACAAAAAAGGTTTTTTATCAAGAAACCTTGACCAACATAGCCCTATTCTTTTTTCAGTTTGGTCAAGAAACATTAACAAAAAATAACGGTACCATGTCCCCGCGTCTGTGTGGCGACAACAGAAAAATAGCTGTTTTTGATTTAGTATTTACTGGGGCGTAGGAATGTCAGAAAAGAATATTGTGACAAGATTGCGGCTTATAGATGGCTACCAATTTAATGTGGGGTTTGATGTTGACTATCTTCCAGATTTGTTAGTGGATGAAACCAGACCCGACGGTGAAGGCTCTGGACCAAACCCTCCCAGATTGTTGGCTGCTGCAGTTGGACATTGCATGAGTTCAAGCTTGATTTACTGCTTAAAGAAAGCAAGAATATCTGTTAGAGACCTTGAAACAACCGTTAAAACGAGCCTATTCCGCAATGAAAATGGAAAACTAAGAATCAAAAGCATCGATGTTCAAATCAGTTTAAAAGTCAATAAGGAAGACGAACCGCGCGTTCCCCGTTGCTTAACGCTCTTCGAGGACTACTGCACTGTAACTCAAAGCATACGAAAAGGCATCGAAGTAAATGTACACGTCAACTAGACCCGTGCACAAGCCAAGCAGCAGTATTGTCTGCTCATTAACTTAACGGGAGCCTTTTCTGGGTCTCCTGTAATCTTTTCTTGCTTTCTATTTTGTCCAGTTATCCGTTTCTGTAATATTGTGTAGTGCGAAATGCTGCTTTTTAAAGATAAAACCTCATCTTTTTGCTGGGAAAAGAAAATGTTTGACACACTAATCATCTTCTTTTTAGCTACCGTCTTAGTTTCCCTGATTATAGTTAAACTTCCCTTAACACTGTGGCACAAACGACTCAGAATGCGAATCTGGCACCAGTTAACACTCTGGAAAATTGAACGAAAACTGCACAAAAACCTCTAACCCCAAGAAAGCTCCCCGCAAAAGGTAGCAATCAGAACGAGACATTTCTATGTTAAGCTAATTTTTATCCTCAAAGCCAAACTTATTTGATGCGTAGCCTATAGTGTTCCAGAAGGGTTTCATAGAAATAATCTGAACAGGAACCTATTTGAAAAATAAAGGGGACGGATAGTAAATGTCTGCAGACTTGTTAGAGCTAGAAAAGGATCAGTTGCGCGAGCGGTTAGCTAAATACACGATATTAGCTTTCCGTATGCTTCCTAAAATTAAAAGCCCTCACATACTTGATGTTGGTTGTGGTTCAGGCATTCCAACCCTTGTGTTGGCAAAACTGA
>PIXS01000178.1 GCA_003096255.1 Candidatus Bathyarchaeum sp.
ATCTGCACCAATGGACTCAAGATGAAGTTTACGCCAAAAGCGACCAAAGAGATGGTTAAAGCCTTTCTCCAATTAGTCTCCACCATTTGATACACTACAACTGCGGCGAGAAGGGCTGTCCATATGCTTCCTATAACCGGAAGATACAAGGACACTGTATATGCTGGAAGGGGAACCCACAACTCATTGAGCACAGCTTGTGTAAGAACGGGGTCTATGTACCAGTTCATGGGTGGAAGAGTTGCAATGAAAGCCGTATTTAAGAGAGTATAAACAGCTGAAGTGATGTAAGTGTATCCGACTATGACAAGAAGATTAGCCCAGCGTCCAAGGTCTTCTTGGAAAAGTTTTGCCACAACCAACAGAATAGCTGACCAGAGAATCCAATCCATAATGAAAGGCACTCCAAGATTAAGCAACCCAAGCTGAACAACCCCGCCAACTCCTGCAGTTTCAAGGAGAGGAACAAATTTTCTGAAAAACAGGCCATCAATTTTCATTGTCAGATTCGCCGAGGACGACCAATCCAGCGTGAACTCCAGTCCTGTTATGCTTTGCCAGTCAGGAGAATTGCTTGAAGTCCAGCCCTGATCTGAGCCAACAGTTAGGGTGACGTTTGCCCATTCTCCGCTAGAACTCAAGAAAGAAGTTATGTCTGATTCGAAGTAGCTGTCTTCGCTGCCAGAGAACAATTTCAGGGTTCCTGAAGTTGGGGATGATTCTTCTTCATTGATCCATTTGATCCAGAAGAACAGCTCTTTTTGACTTTCCTCGGAACAGCTGATGGACTCTATATCCGTAAGTTTCATCCAGATGCTCGTTTCTTCAGGGACTAAAGAGCTGATGCTGTGGTTACCATCCAAGTTTATCATCTCATAATCGGATTCATCCAGTAAAGTCAATCCGTTGGAGGTCCAGTTGTGTTGACCTGTAAGCATCTCGGTCCAGTCATCAGTTTCAGGTGTTCTAGTTTCGAGGGAAAGCTTCGAGGCAACAACATATTGTGAAGCTATCATAGCTGATATGACGAGCACTAAGACCAGAATTACTCCTTTGAAGTCTCGTTTTTCAACTATTTTTTTGAAAGCCTTAACCGGAGAATACAGAACCTCAAATACTTCTTGAACAAACATCTTCAACGAGTTCTCCACAATATTCAATGCCTATCTGCATGTGTTTTCTGTCAGCTAAAGTGTCCTATTAACCGCCTAATAACTGTTAACGTAAAAACGCCTAATTGCCCAAGAGCACAAAAACGGAAGCTTGACAGGCAAGGAAAAGGTTCATTAATGCCTACAGCAAAGTTAAGGACACGGGAAGTATGGTCAGTTAATGGCATTATCTAATGCAGCACGCTTTTGTATTACTGGCATAGGGTTCATAGAACTTTTTTGTTGTGAGGAACTTGATTAGCCGTTTGAGAGCTTTTATTCAACGAATTCAAATGTACATCCAAGTCACTGAAATGGGGCCTATTGCAAGAAGGTACTTCGTGAAAAACGGTTTTGACGGCTCCATGACCATGCTCGGAATAATTGTGGGCACATTTATTTCTAACGGTCAGCCAGAAGTAGTGGTAACTGCGGGTTTAGCCACCTGTTTAGCCATGGGAATTTCAGGGATATCAGGAGCGTACATGACTGAAAGGGCGGAAAGAAAAAGGGACCTAAAAGAACTTGAATCCGCAATGATAACTAAACTTGATGATTGTGTGATATCTGATGCCACACGTTTTGTTTCCATCTATGCTGCCATAGTTGATGGGGGTTCACCGATTGTAACTGCCCTTATTTCGTTGTCCCCATTCTTTCTTCTGCTATTTGGGATAGTAACAGTTGAAGTCGCCTACATAGCAGCTATTGCTGTAACGTTGGTCACTTTGTTTTTGCTTGGCGTATTTCTGGGAAGAGTTGCTAAAGAAAATGCCCTACTTTACGGAATCCAAACACTGATAGCGGGAGCAATAACAGTATTAATCGTAGTAGCCCTGGGAGCCCAACAGACGACCTGAGCCGAAACTCCGTTAAGTCTTTGTTGTTTGCAAAAGGTTTTGGGTGTTTAAACCTGTTTTACATTCGTGCAGATTGGTCTTGAGGCGTTGTTACTTCTTCAACAATAGTTTTTCCAGCCGCAACTTCGTCGATTGAGTGGATGGTAGCACCAAACTCTTGCAGTTTGCTTTTGATTTCCTCATAGCTTATTGAGGTTCCAGCAACAATGATTTTTGCGTTTTCGACTTTCTGGTCTATCTCGTTGATAATAATGTTTACACCTTCAACTCCGCTTAGGTGGCTGAGAGCTTCTGAGACTTCAACAACGCTAGGCTTATGGGGTTTCAAGACATCTAGGATAAGTCTTCGTATCATCTTAGAACGCGTCCATATAGACTTAGGCGGTTATTTAACCTTTCCCCAGAATAACGAAACATCACCATCAGGCGTTTCTTATCCAAGAGGAGATTTCTTCGATTGACGGAGATTCTTCCTTAGAAATCTTGCCTTGGTCAACAGAGACTTTGGCGATTGCGCCAACTTTCCTGCAGAGCTTAATCAAGTCCTGACCCGCCAACTCCTTTCTTGACTTTATCCCCGCTTCTAAGAGCATTTCAGCGTCATTCGCATCTACGCCAGGAACCATCATGAGCTGACCCATAGATTGCAGGTTCTCTGCCATCTCTTGTGAAACACGTGTCTTTTCTCCGATGACCGCTGGGTCTGCTGTAAGGAAGTCGCCAACAGAGTTTATGCCAAGCCCACGCAGTTCTTTTCCCAAACTTGGACCAATGCCTTTGATGTCCTCAGGGTTGGCGAGGCTCTTTAATTCAGCCTGTACTGGCACCATGCATCCTTCGATTCTTTCGAGCCTAACTTTAATTTCTTCCAGCTCTGCTCGCTCCTTTTTAAGGTCAGCAGAGATCTTACTTCCGGTTTCATCTGTTTTCTTCTCTAGGGTGGAAATCATGTCTGTGCGAGCTTTTTTAAGCATCCTTTTCTGTGACGCAAGAAGGGCAAGTGTTTCTTCGCCTTTCTCGCCCAAGTCTGTGTTGACTTTGTTGAAGAATTTCTGGTTTACTTTTCTGCCGTATTCAATCTGTTCAGCCATTTCAGTTATTGAGGTTTCTTGGGCTTTCCTGAGGGCAGCCAAGTTTCCGCCTACTTTCAGGAACATTTTGACGATTTCTGGGTCTGGGGGCTGTTTACGGTATATGAGTATGCATGTGATGCCTAAAAGAATGCATGTTGAAGCTACGGATATCCAGAGGTAGGTTCCTGCTCCGAGGTCTCCAAATATGCTACCCAGTACGTAGGGGTTTACGATTGCGTCTCCTCCCTGGTTAGCCACAATGACGGCCATGCCAAACGAACTTAAGATAGCTAAGAAAGTTGCGAAGGCAGATAGCCATACGATCATTCCTCTTTTTAATGCCATTACTTTACGCCTCATTTTCACTATTGTTATTGAGAAGGTTGTGTTGATTGTTGTTTCTGGAGTTTTGCTTTGAAAGTGTTATGAAGGCAGAATGAGGATTGGGAATACAGATGATTGCTTAGGTTCCATGGGGAGCGCAGATGCTACACACGTAAAATGCGTAATATTCAATAGACATTATCTGTGACATTCGAACAGAACACAGAAAAACAGCCCCTGAAACCACTCAACTAAAGTACCATGTTTTAGAGTCCGCGCTTTAGTCTTCTGTAAGTATTGTAATCCACGTATTTCCGGTTCTCGCTTTCAATCTGATGACGAACCGTAAACTTCTGCCGCCGCTGCTTCTCCAATACTTGACTGGTTGTCATAAAGGAGTAGGCGTCGCTTCCTGCACCAGAGCCGTAACTGACAAACACTATCCGTTCATCTGGTTTAGCAACATCCAGCACAGCAGCCAAGCCGATGGGAGAGGCTCCTGAGTATGTGTTGCCGAAGTTGCCTACTTTCAGTCCTGGCAGGTATTGTTCTTCTTTGAATCCTAGTTGGCGTGCAACTTTGACTGGAAATCTCAGGTTTGGTTGGTGAGAAACATAGTAGTCAACGTCTTCGACTTGGAGATTCTGTTGCTTCATGAGTGTTTTGCAGGCTTTTATGACATGCTTGAAGTAGGCGGGTTCTCCAGTGAATCGCCCTCCATGTCTGGGGTAAGGCTCAAGGTCTCTTCTCCAGAAGTCTGGTGTGTCTGAGGTGCAGGAGTACCAGCCCTCAATTTCAGCAATAACGTCCTGCATTCCAAAGATGAAGGCGGCGGCGCCAAAGCCCACGAAGTGATCTAGTTCGCCTCCAATCTCATTTCTGGGCGCAGCTTGGGAGTTGTCTGCTCCTATAACCATGGCGTATTCCATGTTGGACTTGGGGTAATAAACTAGAGCCGCTGCGTCCTTGAACATGCTTGTGGCGGCTTTACATGCAAATTCGGTGTCAATTGCGTCCATGCTTCGTATGCCATCATGAGTTTCTACTTTGCCCAGCTTCAGAACTTGGGCTACTTTAGAGGCGATGGGATTAACAGCATATGGGTTGGATTCTGAGCCTACGTAAACTTTGCCGACTTGGAACCTGTCCACTCCCGATTGGATTAGAGCTAATTTTCCTGCTTCTACTGCAGCGGTGACAGCGTCTTCATCGATGAAGGGGACAGACCGTTCCATCTTTCCTTCTTTAATCCTGAATTTTGAGGTATAAACTCCATATCCGACTATTCCAGGAGTCTCGTATTCCTTCTTAGGTTTCCTGACCTCATATTTTTGGTGCGGATAGTAACCATCCGCGGGCGTGAAAGCAAGGGAGATTGTCGGAATGATGTCACTTTCACTTACAGAATGTCTTCTTCTGAACCGTGGAACAACATCTTTTCCATCAAAACAGGAAATGTCAGTTTTTCCTTCTTCAATCAGGATGTCGGTTAACCTTCCCGGAACCCTAGTTTTTCCGTCGTGGAAGGCAACAATGCCGTAAATAAATGACTCCATCTTGACGAATCTGTTAGTGGGCTGACTAACAAGAGTAGAAACCTCCAGGTTGCCTTGATCATAGAAGAAGTCCATGTCCTTCATTTTGCCGAAGCTCTTTCTTCCGCAGTTGCCACAGTAATTTTTGCCTCGGAAATACTCTTTTCCACAGATAGTACACTGGCTGCCTCTCAGTCTGTCTCCGATATAGGAGACGCGTCTTTCGATTGGTTCACTGCTCATTTTTAGTTCCTCCCCAAAATGTGGACGTACGCTTTTGTACCAAAGCCTTCTAGCTCTGAGACACAACCCAGTTTAGGTGGCTTTCCATCAACTTCCACTTGTCGGTCCTTAGCTTCTCCTCTGAGTTGCTTAACAACCTCAAAGATTTGGGCGCCTCCAGTGGCTCCTAATGGATTTCCGTCAGCCTTTAAGCCTCCATTCCCATTCACAAAGAGTTTTCTTCCTTCGATTTCGTAGAAGTTACAGGATTCTTTGCAGCTTTCATAGATGTCAAGCCAAGCTTTTCCTCTTTTAGAGAAGCCCAAGTCCTCTAAGGATATCATTTCCAAAATGGTTGACTGATCATATAATTCAGCTATCTGAATGTCTTTGATGTCAACTTCAGCCTGCTTGAGGGCTGTCTGCATAGCTAACCTGCTGGCCATGAAGCCTGTTCTGTCTTCCCGTGAGGGAAAAGTGATGTAGTCAGTGGCTGAAGAGGAACCTAAGACATAAACTGGAGTGTTTGAGAAGCGTTCGGCTGCTTCTGGGCTAACAAGAATCAGGGCTGAGGCGCCATCAGATATGGGTGCAAAGTCAAAAAGCCCCAGTGCCTTGCATGCTCTGGTTCGTGCCTTCAGGACAGTGTCCACGGTTATTGGGCTTGTATATTGAGCAAGAGGGTTCTTTGTGGCATTTTGGTGGTTCTTTACGGAGATTTTGGCAAGAGCAGTGTAGAATTTTTGCAGTTGTTTTCCTGAGATTCCATATTTTTTGATGTATCCTTTGAGTAATAGTTCATGGTTTGCTTCGGGTGTACATCCTGCATAGTAGCTCCATGGGTCTTCAAGAAGCATCAGGTCGTCTCTGATTTTGTCCCAGCGGTCAGTCATTTTTTCCATTCCACCTACCAGCACTGTGTCATATTTTCCTGATTGAACGGCGTGGCAGGCATTAAGAAGGGCAGAACTGAAGGATCTTGTTTTTTCCATGGGAACATGAAGTTCCAGAAGCTCAGAGAAGAAGCCTTCTTCTAGTCCAATTTTGTTTGTGACTTGAAGGAAGTAATCTGAAAGGTAGCAGGCATCCAAATCTTTTCGGGTTATGCCTGAGGAATCAAGTGCCTGGAGCCCAGCCTCTTCTATTAGAGACTCGGGGTCTCGTTCGTAGTGTTCTCCAAACTTTGTCCTGCCAACTCCAATTATGGCAGGGCTTTTTAGTTTCATAAAATCAACGTCCTCTTAGTTGGGATTCTATTTCTGGAATTATCCTCCTTTAAAGAGTTACCCCTTTCTGGGAAAAAAGGGCTGGTTTTTATGTTGGAGTTAGGTAGGGAATTGTCCCTGTAAACCGCCATTTTTGTCAGACAGGATTGGGTTCAACTGAATTGGGCTAACAAATCCTTTATTTGGCAGCCAACAGTATTCGTAGGATAATTTGGTGACAGCTTATGTTGGTAGCGTCTATTGTCGCTCTCCAGCTGGATACGTTGTTTGAGCAATCTGCATTAACTGATCTGCTTTTTTTCGCAATTTCTTTTGCCATAATCTTTGCTGTTCTGTCAGTCATCTTCTATCTGGCAGGCAATGTTGTGGTTGGAACAGGCAAAGCCCGCTTCAAGGACGCTTTTGCCATCTCGGTTCTTGGAACCCTTGTTTTGATTGTCTGTCTCTCGGTTTTCAAGCTAGAGCTTGCGATAATTCTTTCTCTAGTCGCTTGGCTCCTGTTGGTCAGGCATTACTATGAAACAGGATTTTTGGGTGCCATCGCCGTGGGAGTAACGTCAGTGGTTGTTGCCGTAGTCATTTTGGTTCTTTTGAACATGTTCTTGGGATTTTCAACAATCCTTTTCAAGTGGTTGCCTATTCTTTCAATACTCTAGTTTTAACCATAATGGAGACAAAGAAGTGAATCCGAAAAAAAGAACAGCTATCTTGGGTCTAGTTTTTTTGTTATTGCTGGTTTTTGCTTACGCAGAAAACAGCTCATTTTTTGGAAATGTAGGAGACGCTTTTTCGACTGCGCCATTGGCTGTTTTTTTCATTTTTGTTCATAACGTTTTGGTGGTCTCCCTGATTCTGCTTGGTATGACCTTCTACGTTGGGCTTGTCTTGAATTTCATGTCAAAAAATGAGACAGACTATGTGATTCTCAATAACCCCCGCATATTCTCGTTTATTTTCACGATCATGGTGATTTTCATCAGCATTCTCAGGACAAGCACCATAGTTTACGGCAAAGTATTCATAGAAACGTTGTTTCTTGTCATTCTTTTAAGCACCCCAAACGCTATCATCGAAGGATACGGAATATTCCAGACAATAGAAAGGACACTGAAAAGAAACATGACCACAAAAGCCCTCGCGGGAATTTACTTGCTTTTCTTGATAGCCGCCCTCATAGAAGTGGGCTACGTGTATCTTCTAAGGACAATGGTTTAGGCTTTTTTTGGTTTAATTTGTTCGGTTATTATCATGGTTGTTGTGAGGAAGACGTCGGGTAGCACCCTGAGTTTGTCTGTCAGGAACTGGTCCATTTGAGCTATGTCCTTGACGTCAATTTTTATGACAATGTCATTTTCTCCGATGACAAGGTTTGCTTCCACAACTTCGTCGAATTTGGAGATTTGTTTCAGGAACTCCCTTTCTGAGCCCGACTGCACGGTAATTAGAACATACGCAAGCAAAGCCAATTTCTCCAGTCCATCATGGTTGCCGTGGCAGAACTTAACTTTTTGGATTAGCTGCTGCCGTTTTTCAGAAAAAATACTGTTTTCAACAATCTGCTGCTATTAGGCTCCAAATATGTTCCGGGATGTTTTTTGTGCTGCTTTCTAAACTGAGGCAGCAAATCTCCTAGTAATTGTTTCTGGTTCATATGCTACTCTAGGGGGCACTTTTCCGCCTCTTTCTGTTTTCACCAAAACTAGAGAAGGACCCGTCGAATCTAGTAGCTGGGTAACTGATTCCTTCAACGTTACCATGTCTTTTGCCCTCTTTACGTGCTTGTATCCTGCAGCTTCTGCGGTCTTTTCCAGTTTTGTTGTGTTGGAGACTGTGGGTTGACCGCCTGTTGAGTCGTGGCATTCGTTGTCTAGGATGATGTGGATCAGGTTTTTTGGGCCGAGATTTCCTATTGTGGCTAGGGAGCCGAGCTTCATGAGGATGTTGCCGTCGCCGTCTAGGATGACTATTGTTTTGTTTGGGTGAGACAACGCTAATCCTAAACCTATGGAAGAAGCCAATCCCATGGAGCCTAGCATGTAGAAGTTGTTTGGAGAATCTTTTGTTGCATGCAATTCTCTGCTGATCATGCCGTTTGCTGAAACAATCAGTTCGTTTCCCTTCAGGGCGTCTACGACTGTTTCTATGGTTTCAGACCTTTTCAAGAGATTACACCTCTTTTGATTATTATGGCTACAGGAATCTGCTGTTCATCCATAACCTTGACTGCTTCTGTAATCGTCTTTTCGGGGTTTCGTTTTGGCAAGATTTTGGTGGGTATTCCAAAGTCTCGTAGCAGTTTGAGTATGCTTTTTCCCATGACGCTGTGCTCTGGGGCATCTTTTCCTTGGTAGCCTCTCCATGACACCACCAGAAGCATCGGAATCTTGTAGAGTAAGGGCAACGATGCTAGGGCGCCTATAGAGTTTCCTAGACCCGAATTCTGCATAAGAACCACGGGTTTCTGTCCACCCAAGAAACTTCCAGCGGCGATTCCGATGGCTTCATCTTCTCGTGTGGCAGAAACGTAGCTGACATCTGGGTCTCTTTGAAGGTAAAGGATTGTGTCTTTGAGGATTGAGCATGGAACGCCTGCAAAAATGTTGAAGCCCCGCTCTTTTAGGGCAGAGCAGAAGTCAGCGGCTTTCACTGTATTGTTAACCTCAACAGTCTTCTATGTGTGTCAACAGAAAAATGCTTTGCTGTGCTTTTTTGTCTGAAACTAATAAATGGCGATTCATGCCCTATGTTAACTGGCGAGGTTACAACTTTGGGAAACAGTCAAGGGTTACCGAACTTGGGAAGCTTCACGTTTCTTGTGCCCGACCGCATAGTTTTCGGATGGGACGCTTTAAACAAAATTGGTGACGAACTAACGGCGTTAGGTGCGGTTTCTCCTTTGATTATTACCAGTAAAGGAATGGTGAACCGTGACGGCTTCTCTCGGCTAACCGCCCTCCTCAAAAAAGAATCTTTGTCTCCTGTAGCATTCAGTGACGTGGAACCTGAACCCAGCATGAAAACCGTTGAACATTGCATAGAAGTGGCTGCCAAAGAAGACTGCGATTCGATAATAGGCTTTGGCGGCGGAAGCGTCATGGATGTTGCAAAGAAGGCTGCAATGGAAGCTGATTTGCCGAAAGTCATGGTTTCGACAACTGCGGGTACTGGAAGCGAAGTCACTCACGAGTCTGTGCTCAAAGTTGAAGGAAAAAAGCGTGCCTTCGTGGATAACAAGTTGGTTCCTGATGTGGCAATTGTTGACCCAAGCCTGTTGATGACGATGCCAAAAAGATTGATTGCAAGCTCAGGAATCGACGCTTTGGCTCATGCTGTCGAATCGTATGACTGCAAAAGAGGCAACACTCTAACAAAGGGTCTGGCGCGTATGGCGTACCTGCTGATAAAAGAGAACATCAGCAAAGCCGTCCAGTATGACAGGTCTGCAGTTTCAAACATGGCTCTTGCCAGTCTGATTGCAGGTATGGCTTTCGGGAACTCAGGCACAGCCTTGTGTCATGCTCTCACTTATCCCCTGTCTAACTTGGGAATTCCTCATGGAGAGGCGGTCGCTATTATGTTGCCTCTTGCCCTAGAGTTCAACGATTTTGATGCAGAGTTAGTTCAAGAAATCAGG
>PIXS01000179.1 GCA_003096255.1 Candidatus Bathyarchaeum sp.
AGTAGCCCAACAATCCATGACATGGTGAATGTTACTGATGCATCTTTCGATAATGACGGAACAATAACTTCTTGGTTCTGGGACTTTGGCGACAAAACAAATTCGACATTACAGAGTCCATCTCACATATACAGCCAAAAGGGGGAATGGAAAATAACTTTGACAGTTACTGATAATGACGGGGCAAAAACCTCAACTACAAACACAGTGACTGTGATTAACTTAAAGCCAGAAGCCAGTTTTGAGTGTCCCCCAGACCCTCAAACGGGAATGGAAGTCCAATTCATGGACAACTCTGTAGACCCAGAAAACAGCTCTATCTCGTGGTTATGGGATTTTGGCGACGGCAATACATCTGACCTCCAAACTCCAACACACAAATTCGCAGCTGAAGGAGACTACAATGTAACCTTGACTGTAACAGATGACGAAAACGCAGTTGACACATACACTATGACCATTTCAGTTATAGAAGCGCCACAAACAGAAACAACAGATGCAACTCCATTATGGATAATAGCGGTAGTGGTAGTCGTAATCGCAACTGCCGCATTTCTGGGCATTGTCTGGTGGAATCGCCGCCAACGAAGCTTCCCAGAAATGTTTACAGGAACCAACGATACCGAATAAAACCTAGGGGCGCCTAAAAAAATTAGGCGTTTTCTTTTTTTATCGAATCAATGCAGGGATTTTGCTTTCCTCAGTTATTTGCAGGGCTCTGTTGACTTCATTGAAGTATTTGATTACGGTTCTGCCTTTTTCTGTGATGGCGTATCTAGTTTTTGTTTTGTTTCTTTTCTTGACTGTAATCTGTTCTTCGATGAGGTTCTGTTGTAGCAGAAAATCCAAGTTTTCTTTTAGGACACTGCAGTTCACGTTAGCTTTGTACATGATGTGCGTCAGTTTCAGTGGTCCATGTTGTGCCATAACCTTGAGGATGTCGATATACATTTCCATTTTCGATCTTCGCATTTATTTAACCTCTAACTTACGAACTGCACGTAAAGGAACGCGGATTTCAGGTTTTTGAGCAATCAAAAATCGTGGTCCTCCAGTACGTGAGTAGACAGTTAGTAACAATGGGTTTGCCTAAAAAGATTGTTAAGTCGCTCAGATATACTACAATATTATGTTCATTGATGGCGCAGCATCGGTTTCTGGAAGATGCGGGCACTGATTCACGAAATCTTTTTGACAGAAAAAGCAGATTTTGCCGCAAAAGTGGCAAAAAATGTAGATTCTAGGCGTTTATCTACATCCCTGTTTTGACACCAAAACATCCAACACTTGACAACAAAACCGCAAATCGGCACCATTCAAGCGATCAACGATAGAAAGAGCCGATAACATGTATTGGCTTGTTAATTAGCCCAGAAAGTTCATTTAAAGCATTTTTTGGTACAGTCACTAAAACAGTGGTTGCAGGACCTGCAGACTTTTTTGTTACAGCCTCAGGAGATTTTAGTTTAGCGCGTAAACCCGCGTCTTCGGAGAGCACATTTACTTCATGTAGCATGCCTTGGGAGCCTACGGGAATCACGTCATGAACAAAACTGCAGCCCATCAGCTTCAACAGGTCAGTCAAGTCTGCAATCTCGCCACGCTCTTCTGCAGGCAACACCTCATCTTTTACACTTGGACATCCAACAGCAACAATCAGGTCGTCAGGTTTGGATAAGCCTATCTTCAAGTTGTTTTTTGGGGCTAAACCAACAACAGTTATTCCAATCCCAGTTTGCTCCACAGCAACAGTCTTCTCCATACTCCCAATCACCGCTAAAGAGCCTTCTAATCCTGCAAGCTGAATCTCGCTTTTTATGCCTTCAAGAATCTCAAATCCAGTGGGGTCAGGCTCAACGCCCAGCGTGTTAGTCAAGCAGACAGGTGTTGCCCCAACAGCCAAAACCTCCATCAAAGCCACCCTAGCCGTGAACCGTCCTAGAGTGTAGCCGCTGACTTTGACTTTATCTAACGGCTTTGGTCCGATTCCGCCAGCCGAATCACAGCCCACAACCATAACCGAATCCGAATTAATCTCGAAAACCGAGATGTCACGAGCAGTTCTGATGGTTTTGTTGGGAAACGAACAGGAGGTCATGTGCTAAGCCTTCTAGATCGGACAGCAACATAGATTATCGCTGCGAGTACCGCATTTAAGCTAGCTGCCAGCAGTAAAGGAACAGTAACGTTTGTAACCGTGGCTGCCCAGCCCATTGTCGGCACCATAATCACGGAAAGGACTGTGTTGATTGCCACTGCTGCTATGGCTGCGGGTATGAAGCCCCATTTTTTGTTTGTTTTGTTTACGAGTCCCATGGCTCCTCCGGCTAGAGCCATTCCAACAGCAATCACGTAATGTAGGGCTCCTAAGGGAAAACCGTTTATGACTGCAGTAACGAGGTGCCCAAGCCCAGTGATTAGGAATCCGTCGATTACTCCAAAGTATAGTGCGGCGAAGAAGCCGGGGCTTGAGTCGAAGGCTATTGTGGGTATGAGCGGGTAAGGGCTTATGAATGAGCCTATAACGCTGAGTGCCGTGAAAATTGCTATTCTTGCGGTACGTAGGGCGTTAGAGGTTTTTTTGGGGTTATCCATGTTTGGTTGGTTGCTCATTTTTTGTTTCTCCAGAGTTGACGATGGAAGGAAAAAAGAACAGATAAAAGAGTTTTCACACGTATTACATAGGTAGTGTGTTTGAGATGGATGTTGTAAATGTTCGTTTACCCAGCAAGGTCGTAAAAGACCTGGAAAAACTGGCAGAACGGCATGACCTTAGCAGATCAGAGGTTATCCGGCAAGCGCTAATTGTTTACATTCACTTCGTAGAAAACGTTGGAACATTACTAAGACCAACAGTTTTCAGGGTAAAACCAGCCCAGATATCTTACGTGACACGGGGAGACGTGTCAGTCATGAAGCTTCCCACAGGACACGCCATCGTTGTGGGCTCATCCTCATCGGGCGGAGTAGGCTCCAAGCCAATGGACAACCTCAAGACAAGTGGAAGAATCTTAGGAAAGTTCTTGGCAAGAGTGGCAATAATGGATGTTGCTGCTACTGGCGCTTTCCCGATTTCAGTTTCAGTTACTTTAGGTGTAGAAAAGGAGCCTACAGGCAACGAAATCAGCGAGGGAATACGAAAAGAAATCAGAGAATTAGGGCTTGAATCTAATCAGGTTATGAAAGAAAACACTGAAGAAAACTTTGAAACAATACAGACAGGCGCAGGAATAACAGTTGTTGGGTTAGCAAACGAAGATGAGCTACGGCTTGGAAAAACTGTGCCCGGCGATTTGGTAGTTGCAGTAGGCAGACCAAAAGTGGGAGACGAGGTGATTCCTGCTGAAGCAAGAGGAGAAATTGCTAACCTTAAAGACGTTACATCGTTAACCCGAAAGGCTTTTGTCCATGACATTGTGCCGGCAGGATCATTTGGGATCAGCCAAGAAGCCCAGATGCTTGCATACAGTATTGGACGGCAACTGAAAATTCAAGAGCACACAGAACTGGACATAAACAAGTCCGCTGGACCTGCCACAGTAGTGCTAGCAACAATAGACAGTGAAAAGCTTGATGAGTTATCATACTTCATCCGTAAGCCCATCAATGTTGTAGGAGAAATACTGTAAGTTACCTGTGCACAAATGGTTTATTTGATATCTTAAAAGCTGTCTTTAAAGTGAAACTCTGTTGGCAGTCCTAGCTAAACTCAAAAACGAATTCTCGTTCATCAGAGGCAACATCCTAATCAACACAGTTACGATAGCGATAATCCTTGTTACAAGCGCCATACCATACACATACTACCCCAAATACATCGAAGGGCTTGGAGGCAGCCCATACATTGTCGGATTGATAGGCTTTGCCGCAT
>PIXS01000180.1 GCA_003096255.1 Candidatus Bathyarchaeum sp.
AAAAGTTTTGATGGTGCGGGGAACGGGATTCGAACCCGTGGAGGCCTGCGCCAGAGGATCTTAAGTCCTCCCCCTTTTCCTAGGGGATCTGTGTTTGACCCACTATTTAGACCTGGCTCGGGTATCCCCGCCTTCCTCACTATTCACATAATAGCTCCGACATAAATGTTACTTGCCTTAAAAATTGTAACGGAGCCCATGGGTCCAAAAATGAGTAGAATTTTTTTCTCTACTTTTTTGTTTTGTTTTCTTGGCGTTATGGTTATAACCGTCAAAATCTAAGAAATGTTTTGGCGGAAAAAATCTGGGCGGGTATAGAATGCTGTTATAGCTTTCTACCGAAGCCTAGCTTGGACAGGGCACGAACAGCACAAAATGCTGATGTATGCCTCCTAACAGGGAACTGGGAGCGAGCTCGGGGTCACGGGTTCGAGTCCCGTCCCGCCCGCCACCAAAAACACAATGTTCTTTGAAAAAAGTGCCAGAAAAGTTGTTGAACGCAAAAACGTGGGTTTATTTTAGTTTAATGCTTAGCCAGCCTCTTCCGCCTCTTTTTTGTTGCTGACCATTTTTTGGAATCTTTTTAGGCGGAACATATCTGCTTGCCCGGGTTGTGGTTTTCTGGTTGCGTATGTTAGTCCTAATGAATTTGCCCCATCCGCCTATAGTGGAATTTGGAGGAATGACCTTTTCTGTGTCAAGTTCAAGGTACTCTTTTACGATGTCAAAGAACTCCAGAGGCTTGAAGTCTCTTGTTGCCATAATCACTGTTCCTTGCTCGACAAACAGTTTTGAATAGTCATGTTTGGCTATGCCTTCTGCTCTTACCTTGTCTTCTACCCTATTTCGCCAAAGGTTTTTCCAGTCAGTTCTTAATTCGTCAACGAACTCTTTCATGTTGTTTGTCGCCATTTTTTGTTCCTCCATGCACTTGCGGAGCCGGTTGGCTTCTTTTTGGTGCTTGAGTTTCTTGCTGCTCTTTATTTTTCGTAAATATAAAGACATAAGAAAAGAACTTCCATACCTAATTTCTGTAATTTAGTTATAGAACTGAACTCTAGAAAACATGTAAGATTGTTCTGTAAGGGTTTGAAGAATAATATGAACAACAGATTCACAACATATTTATGCAGTATAACAACAACTTCACACCCTCAGAGGAAAACACATGACAACTATCGACGACGTCATAATACTGCTCAAAGACGGCAAATGGCACAACATACAAGAAGTCACAGAAACTGTTGCTTTGCCCAAAGCTAAGGCAGAAATGGTCATCAGCTTCCTAGCGGAATACAACTTCATCCAACAAGAAGACGGCAAAAAGATAAGGCTCCAAGCCTCAATGCTCGAGTTCATTGAAGGAATCCAACGCCTTGAAAAAGCGGGACTTTAAGCCCTCGGACAGTTAAGGTTGTAACTCTTTTTTGGGTGAAACCCCAAAAGTATCTTAACCTAAGTTTAGTTGATAATAAGAGAGCGGAGTAGCCACCATTGACATCTGATTCACTGAAACTGTTCGCCAAGCTGTTCATCATAGTCATAGCGATTTTCATGATTTCATTTTATCTCTTCATAGTTTTTCTGGAGCCAGCACTGTACTATTTCACGCCTGATGGAGTAAACGCCACCACAGTCAACTTTTCAAACCCTTTGACACTGTGGATTCTAAACATGCCATTACGCGTTTACACAGGACTAAACCTAGGCGCAATCTTCTTTGGGCTTTGGATCGCCTTTGCTGCATCCTTTGTTGTGGCTTGGAAACTTAGAAAAAGCCTTCCCAAAGTAATCAAAGAAAGTGTTCACAAACCCACAAGGAAACTTTTTAGCAACTGCCTCTTTGCAATGCCCTTCATAAACAGCATGACATTACTTGTGGTCATGATAATCCAGAGCATTCAAGAAACTGGAGGAATCCCAACAGGAACTGCTCCATCCCAAGGAGATATGTTTCTGGTTCTTTTTGATCGGTCATATGCCTCCGTGATCGAGGAGATAGGTTTCAGGCTTATCCCTATCGGAGCGTTTCTCATTTTCATGTTCATGATGAAGAAAGAAGCTTGGGAGTTTTCTTTGAAGCAGAAAATCAAGCTCTTCTTTGCAGGGTTACTGTTTCCTGACACAGCTAAAAGAATGGTTGGGGCAAAAACTGTGGAAGAGCATGGATTGAAGGATGGAATCAGTTTAGGTGAGTGGGGTGTGGTAGTTTTTACGGCAGTGATTTTTGGTTTGGCTCACTATAACCCCGGAGTCAGTTGGGAAATCGGAAAAATCAGTTCTGCCGCCTTTACAGGTCTGGTTCTTGGTTTAGTTTATCTGGTTTATGGCATTCAAGCTTCCATAATCATGCATTGGTTCTTTAACGTCTACTCAACCACATTTGTCCTCATTTCAGACATGTATCCAGCCACGGCGCCCTTTGTTGATGCAATATGGATGATCACTTTAGCAGTAGGAATAATCGGATTGGTGGCAATAGCAAACATGGGAGTCCTTAAACTAATTACAGCCATCGAAAAAAGAGGCAAAAATAAGCAGAACCAATCTACTTTGAGCCAGCAAGTATCTCCTCTGTGAGATTGCTGATGGGCACAGTCCGTTGTTCGCCTTTGTTCATGTCCTTTAGAACCACTTTCTTCTCCTCAAGCTCTTTGGGACCAACAATCACAGCGTAGGCGACCCCTCTTCGGTTAGCGTCAACCATAGCCCTTTTGATGGAACGTCCCATAACAGCCATTTCAACAGACAAGCCGCTGTTCCGGAGCATGGCTGCCAGCTCCAGTGCCTTGGCCATGGACTCGTCTTTTACTGAGATGACCACGGCGCTTCTCTCCTTTGCGGTTTTTTGGGAGACATTCTGTTTGGTGAGGGCTAGAACGATTCGGTCAATCCCTTGGGCAACGCCCACGGCAGGAATTGGTTCGCCTCCGAAGAGTTGAATCAGCTTGTCGTAGCGTCCTCCGCCGCCCAAAGCAATTTCTAGTCCAGGAATGTAGGATTCGAAGATTATGCCAGTATAGTATTCGAGACCCCGAGCGAAGCCTGCTTCAACCATAAGCTTAAGCTGTGCTCCGCTGTCTTTTACGAGTTCAAGTATTTTCCAAAGATTGTCCACAGCAGCAACAGCAACTTCGTAATCTTGGACAGTTTCTTTTACGTTTTCAAGAACTTTAAAGGCGTCGTCGCTTCTTGCTTCTAGGAGGCTCTCTAAAACAGTCAGACACTTCTGTGATGCGCCTGCTTCTCGAGCAGCTGTTAGGGCGTCATCCCAAAGTTTTTTGTCTAGAAGTTGCCTGACGCGGTCCTGTTTTGTTTCATCCAGTCCCTCTTGGTCCAGTATTCCCCTGAGGATTCCTGTGTGACCGACCTTGAAGCGGAAGTCTTGGAGTCCCAGTTTCGTGAGCACATCGTTGGTGAGGATTAGTATTTCTGCGTCTGCTTCTGGTCTGCTGGAGCCAAAAAGTTCGTAGTTTGCTTGCCAGAATTCTCGGAACCGTCCATACTGGGGTTCATCGTAGCGGTACAGGCTTCCTACACTGAAAAGGCGCATGGGCTTTGGCTCGTTTCTCAGTTTAGATGCTACCAACCGCGCGACAGAGGCGGTGAATTCTGGGCGCATAGCCACTTTTCTGCCGCCTAGGTCCTTGAAGGTGTACATTCGTTCACGGATTTCTTCGCTGGTTTTTGCTGCCAGCAGGTCATATGTTTCTAGGACTGGAGTGATGATTTCTTCAAAGCCGTAGAGTTTAGAAATGTTTCTGGAAACCTGTTCGACATGCCGCATCTTTTCAGCGTCTATGGGCAGCAGGTCTCTCATTCCGCGAACAGTTTTGAACATTCAATTTCACCAACATGCTATTTTAGATTAAGTTCTGAAAGAGAGTAGTAAACGATTTCTCCTCTTCGGTTAATAACTGCGAGGATCAGATTTTTTTTCAGGTTCTGGACGTAACGTTGGGTTCTTGCCAGCTTCTCTAAAGTGACGGGCTGTCCCTCTTGTATACCGAATATGAGGTGCTTGGCTGTTTCTCTGCCATAGTCTCCCCGTTCGTAGACTCGAAAGTCAATTCCTAAGCCGAAGCCTTCCCGCGCCACGTATCCGCGACCGCGTAGGTCCCTGTAGATGAGGTATCTGACCCAGACGTCTTTGTCAACTTGCTGGAAACGTTTTAGGAGTTCCTGAAAAGCCACCTTCTTTTTAGTTTTTTTGTCCGTAACTGTGATTGCCTTTTTTCCTAACAGGAGTAGGGCTTCATAGAGCGTGAGGAGCAGTTTGCCATCCTCTTCTGTACCATAACCTTTTGACGAGAACTCTTGGATTCCCTCTGGTGACGAGATTGTAACAACCGTTTCTTTAAGAGAAGCGCCCACAGGCAGTATCTCTTGGCTTTTCTCAGCTTCAGCCTCTGATTTCTTTGACACCAAAACCTTTCAATCCTCTACTATCCAGCCTATCTTCACGGTCTTAAGATTTTAATCTTTAGCTGTTAGGAAATAGGCAAGTATCAAGAGCTTAGAAACAGCGAGGAATCCAACTTCGCAGTTTTGTTGATTAAAATAGGATTTGTTGGTAGTTTAGGAACCCGTTTATCATCAGGTTTGCTGTGTGCACCAGTGCAATTATCACGAAGTCTTTTGCGAAGGCTTCACCTAGCTTGAGTAAAGTGTCCGATTCAATGTTTTTGCTTCTGAAGAGGGCGTTTCTGTGTTGAATTAGACGAAGGGACAGGAAGGCAATCAACACTCCAAGAATAACGAAATAAAGAAGACTCAACTGGAACAGGATTCCTACCAGAACCATGAGGGGAACCATAAGGTAGCCGACTAGAACGGTTATGAAAAAGCCGCGTTTGAAGCCTAACACAACGACGAGGGTTCGTGCGTTTGCAGCAAAATCTGATTCGTAGTCAGCCAAATCTTCCCAAAGGCTATTCGCTGCCGTGGACAAGCCGATAAGAAGCACAAGAACAAGCAGCTCAAAAGAGAAAATGTTGAAGAAGGATGCCACAATGAGGATGGGCACGGCTCCTACGGACACGTTCACTAGAGGCTTGAGTATTGTTTGTCTAAGACGGAAGGGTGGCACCGAATAAACAACGCCAGCAACTATGCCAACAAAAATGAAGACAGTCACTAACTGGATTCCAGTTATGAGACCTAGAGC
>PIXS01000181.1 GCA_003096255.1 Candidatus Bathyarchaeum sp.
GTAGACGAGGACATAGTTGAAGAAAGATTCTACACGATTCCTCTAAGAAAAGCTTGGATCGTCCCAAGAAAGAAACGCGCCCCAAAAGCTTCAAGAATCGTAAAGGCTTTTGTCATGAAACACATGAAAATCCGCACAGAAGCTGAGGGCGAAGAAGAGCCAGAGAGGCTTGTTATAGATAACGAAGTTAACGAGAAACTCTGGAGCAAAGGAATTGAAAAGCCACCCAGAAAAATCAAAGTTCGTGTAGTTAAAGACAAGGAAGGGGTAGTGACTGTTCTTCTCGCTGAAGGAGACTAACAATGGCACTTTACCTCTTTGATGTTTTTGGTAACGCAAGCATAGGAGTTTACTCACTTGTCAACGACCAAATCGCCATCATTCCCCCTCAAGTCCCAGAAACCAAGAGACAAAAGGTTGAGGAATGGTTGAAAGTCAAAGTCGTTGCCACGACCGTAGGCAAATCACTGGTCACAGGCGCCTTAGCATGCTCCAACTCAAACGGCATAATTCTTTCCCCCCTTGCCCAAGAGGACGAAATCGAAGCCATTAAATCAGCCTCTGACCTAAATGTGACTGTTATGAACACAAAAAAAACAGCCTACGGAAACATGGTCTTGGCGAACGACAAAGGCGCAGTAGCCGATCCGCGGCTAGAACAAGGAACAGTAAACAAGATAGCAGACACCTTGGGCGTTGAAGTGGTCACAGGCGAAATAGCTGGACTGCCATATGTTGGTTCCCTTGCAGCCGCCACAAACAAAGGCGTGCTCGCGCATCCGTTGCTGAAGGATGGGGAAAGAAAAGTGTTGGAAGACGTACTGAAGGTTCCTGTGGATGTGGGAACCGTGAACTGTGGAATACCTTATGTATCCACAGGTCTCTTAGGAAATAGTCGTGGAGCCCTGATTGGGCGCTTGACGACTGGACCCGAAATGTTCATAATAGGACAAGCACTTGATGTGGTGAAGTAAGATGAGTGAAGTTAAAGTTTTCCGCGTTATTGGGAAAATCAGGAAACCCAATTTCCAAACAGAATTCCGGAAAGAGGTTCGAGCCCTGAAGCCGGAGGATGCCGTTGAGAAAGTGTACATGCTGCTAGGAAGCAAGCATAGAGTTAAACGCTTTCAGATGACAATCTCCAAGGTGGAAGAGCTCGCTCCAAACGAAATTGAGGACATTCTGTTGAAGAAGATGACCCCAGGAGCGGAAGAGACTGTCCAGTGACGAAGAGACTTTCCGTAGACTGGCTTTGGAGTCACGTTACCTAGAGGAGACAGTCAACGAGATACAGCAAAGAATTAACATGACAAACGCTGCCCTAACTGAACTGAAGGTTTCAAGCCTGACTCTGGACGGTTTAGAGAAAGAGAAGAAGGGCACCGAACTTTTTGTTCCCATCGGCGGAGGCTCCTATGTTAAAGCTAAGCTGGAGACCTCAAAGAAGGTTGTTGTTGGCGTGGGCGCAGATGTGGCTGTTGAAAAAACCGTGAAGGAAGCCAAAGAGGAGCTGGAAACACGAATAGCCGAGCTGGAGAAGACACGGGAAGGACTAGGACAGCAGCTTAATCAGGTTTTTGGGAGAATGCAGCAGAACAGAGCCATGATGGAAGAGATTACGGCGAAGCTGAGGAAAGAGGGAGAGCAGAGCGGTGTTCGACAAGCTAAGAAAGGGGCTTAGCAGCGCCGTCAGCAAGATTGTTGTAACTGAGCTGAAAGCAGAGAAGCTGCGTCCAATTCTAGACGATTTTAGATTGAATCTTATCGAAAACGATGTTGCAGTGCCTGTAGCTTACTTCATAACCGATGAGCTTGAGAGGCGCCTTGACGGAGTTCAGGTGAAGCGGCTCGGCGACCGAAAAGAGCTCGTGAAGGACACCCTCCACGAAGTTTTGATTGAGATTTTGACAACAAAAGAAACCGTCAACCTGCTAGAGAACATTGAGCAGAAGCGGAAGAGTAAGGAGCCTTACACGATTCTTTTTGTGGGAATCAACGGAACAGGAAAAACAACAAGCATCGCCAAGGTTGCCCAGTTTCTGATGAAGAAGGGCTACTCTGTTGTGCTTGCTGGAGCCGACACTTACCGTGCAGGTTCCATAGAGCAGCTTGAGCAGCACTCCCGGAAGTTGGGTGTGCGCATGATTAAACACAAGTATGGTGCTGACCCTGCGGCTGTGGCTTATGATGCGATTAGTCATGCAGAGTCTCGGGGAATCAATGTGGTTTTGATTGACACTGCTGGGCGAATCCAGACTGACCGCAACCTGATGAGTGAGTTGGGTAAGATTAAGCGGGTTGTTGACCCTGACTTGACTGTGCTGGTCATTGATGCTTTGATTGGTAATGATGCAGTGTTGCAGGCTGAGGAGTTCCACAAGAGCGTGAGTGTTGACGCCAACATTTTGACAAAGGTTGACGCTGACGTTAAGGGCGGAGCATCCCTGAGTGTAGCCCATGTGACTGGCAAGCCCATAGTCTTCATTGGAGTGGGGCAGGAATACAAGGACCTAGAAGCTTTTGAGCCTGAACGGTTCACGCGGATGATTCTAAAAGAGTAAATTCTTTTTTAAGGAGCAGCAGTTCATTTAGTTTTGTTGAGTTCTGCATTTTCGGTTCTTGGAGGAAAATGCGTTGAAGGTTGCGATGGCACAGGTCAATTCGACTGTAGGCGACTTAGAAGGCAACATAGCCAAGATACAGAAGTTTCTTGCAGACGCAAAAAAGTGTGGGGCTGATTTGGTTGTGTTTCCTGAGTTGGCTGTTACGGCTTATCCACCTCAGGACTTGATTCTTGAAAACGGATTTGTCCACAAAAACAAGAAAGTGCTTAAAGAGATGATAGATGGCAACGATGTTGATGTTTTGGGCATTGTTGGCTTTGTTGATTATAGTGGTAAAGACTTGTTTAATGCTGCAGCTGTCTTCAAAAAAGACAAAATAATTGCCATCGTTCGGAAGACGTTGTTGCCTACCTACGATGTCTTTGATGAGGACAGATACTTCAAACCGGCAAAAGCAGAAGAAATTGCACCAGTAACCGTTACAGTAGACGGAAAACAGGTTAAGGTGGGTGTGGAAATCTGCGAAGACTTGTGGGACAGCAGCTACGACGTGTCAGTTACAGATTTACTTGTTGAAAGGGGGGCAGATTTGATTGTTAATGTTTCTGCTTCACCCTTTCTTGTGGGAAAGACTCTGGAACGAAACAGACTTTTAAAGGAAAAGGCAACCAAAAATTGTGTGCCCCTATTTTATGTAAATCTTGTTGGGGGACAGGATGAGCTTGTTTTTGACGGCCACAGCATGGCAGTTGACAAACAAGGCAACCTGATTGCTTTGGGTAAGCAGTTCGA
>PIXS01000182.1 GCA_003096255.1 Candidatus Bathyarchaeum sp.
ATTTGAGCTAGGTTGGAGTCGTCTCCTGAACCTGCACCGCATGTGATGCCTTCGTTGTTGCTGGTGATTGTGCAGTTTGAGATTACTGGTGCTCCGCCGTCAACAAGAATTGACCTCTGATTGCCAGTATTCACTACTGTACAATTGTTTATCTTCGGAGAAATGTGGTCTATGTAAACTGTGGGTGATGCTTGGGTTGAGCTGAGGAAGGCGTTTTCTATTATAGAACCTGTGCCTTCACCCCAACTTGTGCTGTGTTCTGTAAACTGAATTGCCGAAACTCTAGTTATGCCGATAATGCCTAATCCAGTGCCGTTACATATCACCGATATGGGATTTTCAATGGCCCCCCGTGCGTTTAGTGTGCCGTTTACTTTCATGTATGTGTCGTTTAGGTATACGACCACGCCGGGTTCTATTGTAAGAGTTACGCCGTTGTCAACAAGCAAGGGTGTAGTAGCAAAATATGGACTGTTTTCTTGAGTCCATGTTGTGTTTTGGGCAATTATCCCAGAAACATACGTCACATCTGGATTCGGTTCTGGATCTGGATCAAGCTCAGGTTCAGGCACCCATGACGGTATTTCTGGTGCTTGAAGGTTTGCCTCGGCTAAGAACGGAACAAAATTTATCACTCCCAGATTGAAGTCGTTCTTGAAGTCCCTGATTGTCTGGTTGATAATATCTACGTTGGTTGTTCCCCACCAATTGTTGGTGGCGTTAATGTCAGCACCAGAAAATGCATACTGATAGACGTTATACTCGATGTTGCCAACTATGTTGTTATAAACTATGGTTGGTGAGGGTGAATTGAGCATGTTGAATCCTACGGTGTTTCCGATGATTGTGTTGTTTTGGATTATCGGTGTTGCGTGTACGTAGTCTATTCTGATTCCGCCATTTCCGTTGTTTTTGTTTCCTGTGTTGTTTGCGATTAGGTTTCCTTGGATGAGCGGTGAGCCCTCGGAGATTGATATGCCTACTTCACAGTCTGTGATAGTGTTGTCTAGAATTTGAGCTAAATTGGTGTTTTCGCCGAAACCCTCGCTGCATGTGATTCCTGCAAAGTTGCTGGTGATTGTGCAGTTTGAGATTACTGGCGCTCCACCATCAACAAAAATTGACCTCTGTCCACCAGTGTTCACAACTGTACAGTTATTAATTTTCGGAGAAACACGGTCTGTGTAAATTGTGAAAACTGGTCGAGTTGTGTTTACAACCGCGTTTTCTATTATTGACCCTAAACCAGTTTCTTCATTCCAGTCTGTGCTGTATTCTGTAAATTGGATTGCTGCGTTGTCCTGTGGGTAAAGAAGACCCGATGTACCATTGGATATCAACAAAATTGGGTGTGTTGTGTTCCCCCGTGCGCTTAGTGTGCCGTTTACTTTCATGTATGTATCGTTTAGGTATACGACCACTCCGGGTTCTATTGTAAGAGTTACACCGTTGTCTACAAGCAAAGGTGATGTAACAACGTATGGGCTGTTTTCAACTATCCAAGTTGTGTTAATGCTGATTATTCCTGAAACTTGGGTGGACGCTTCTACGGCACCAAAATAAATGGTGCTGAATAATAATATGCTAACAAGTATTGTAATTGAAAATTTATGCAATGATTTTTTCATCGTCTTGCACAGCCCCTTACTGGGTATGTAATTTATTAACATTTATTACTTTCCTAACAAAGAGAAGAAAGAGGCAAACCGTTTTTTTGTTATGTTGTTTTCAACATTCATGAGATTTTGATAAAAACAAAAATGGTGTAAGCTCAAAAAAGGCTTACCTGCTATTTGTGGGTTAGTTTGCCAATTCGGTTTTTGTAAACTGTGGCTACTGCAACCATCGCTATCACGCAGATTGCTAGAATCAGTAATTGTGGGAATTCTGGGATTACTTCGTTTGTGAATGTTGCTGTTACTGTTTTGTCGCTGTTCATTACGATGGTGGTTGTGTTTGCTGTTGCTGTTTTATCTCCGCTCCATCCGCTGAAGCTCCACCCTTCTGCGCTCAATGCTTCTAGTGTAACGGTGGTTCCTTCTTGGTATGTCTGGTTTGCTGGTGTAACGGTTCCGTTGCCAACTACAAGGATTGTCAATGTGTATTCTTCGGGTTCCTCTTCTGGGTTTTCTGTGAATGTTGCTGTTACTGTTTTGTCCGAATCCATGGTCACCGTTACTGTTGTCTGGGTTCCTGTTGCGTCACTGCTCCAACCGCTGAATGTCCAGCCTTCTGTGTTTGAGGCAGTTAAGGTGACTACTGTTCCGCTTGGGTATGTTCCATTTGCGGGGGTTACTGTTCCTTCGCCGACTACAAGGGTTGTTAGTGTGTATTCAGGAATGTTGTCTTGTGTGAATGTTGCTGTTACTGTTTTGTTTGCGTCCATAACGATTACAGTATCATTTGTTCCTGTGGCGTCTCCGCTCCATCCGTCAAAAGTCCAGCCCTCATGGCTTGTTGCTTGTAACGTGACGTTGGTTCCGTCTGTGTAGGTTCCGTTTGTTGGTGTTACTGTTCCTTCACCGATTACCAGTATTGTTAGGGTATATTCTGCTGGTTCTTGTTGAGTGAAGGTTGCTGTGACTACTTTATTGCTGTTCATCACTATGGTGGTGTTTTCTGTTCCAGTTGCACTTCCGCTCCATCCGCTAAATGTCCAGCCTTCAGCAGCTAGTGCTTCAAGGTTTACGGATGTTCCTGCTATGTATGTTCCGTTGGTTGGTGTAACTGTTCCGTTGCCTGTTACATAGATTGTTAGGTCATAGTATGTTGTTGGTGTGTATGGGGTGTTTTTTGTGAATACGATGTTTCGGGTTACGTTTGCGTCAGTTACCTGTATTGTTCCAGATAATTGTGAAGATGAACTATACCCGCTTGGTGTGCTAACTGAGTAGCTGTAGTTCCCGTTTGCTGAAGTAAAGCTGATTGTATTTGAGGTAGAAGATTTGAGTGTGCCATCAAACGTAACTGACCAGCTTGTGCCCGCACTCAAACCTGTTTCAACAAAATTTACTGTGTAAGTGGGATATGTGGAAAATGCGTATACTTTGCCATCGCATGAGCCAACAAATACTGTCCCATTTGCAACTGCAGGAGATGAAATCAAATAGCCATCAGTTAAGTAGCTCCAGACGAGTGAGCCGTCAGTTATGTTCAAAGCGTGCAATTTTTTATCATGCGAACCCACGTAGACTATGCCTTTTGCAATAGCAGGTGATGACCACACGCAATCTCCTGTTGTGTAATTCCAAATTTGTTCTCCGTCAGTTGTATTCAAGGCATACACGTGACCATCGTCTGCCCCAATGCAGAGCACTCCCTTTGCAACTGCAGGACAGGACTGAATACTGCTTCCTGTTGCGTAGTTCCAAATCTCTGAGCCGTTTACTGCGTTCAAAGCATATATAATACCATCTGTTGTGCCCACATAAACAACGTCGTCAACAACCGCGGAATCTGCCACAAATCCTCCTGTTTTGTAATTCCAAATTTGTGAGCCATCGGTTACATTCAGTGCATACAAGTACGTGTCACATGAGCCCACGTAAACAACGCCGCCAACAACTGCAGGAGATGAACTCACCCAATCTCCTGTTGTGTAGTTCCATATTTTTGTGCCATCAGTTGCGTTCAGTGCATAAACGTTGCAATCTAAGGAGCCAACAAAAACTACGCCATCTTTAACTGCAGGGGATGTATACACGTCATCTCCTGTTGTGTAGTTCCATATTTTTGTGCCATAAATGGCGTCAAGGGCATACATATTGTCATCCCGTGAGCCCACATAAACAACGTCGTCAACAACCACAGGAGAAGACCCAACACCGCCTTCTGTTGTGTAGTTCCAGACGCTTGTGCCATCGTTTGCGTTAAGGGCATAAATATTGTTATCCCACGAGCCTATGTAAACAACCCCATCAACAACTGCAGGAGATGAACTCACTGTGTCTCCTATTGTGTAGTTCCATAATGTTTGATTTGTTAGGGGTGCTTCTGAGCGAGAGTAACCTGTATTTGCGTTATCATGACTAAATTGTGTCCACCAGTCGAACTCGAAGGTTATTGGCTGGTTGACATCTGCGTCACTCACTGTGATTGTGCCTGATGCTGGTGTGGCAACATAGTTCGTAACGATAACTGTGTATTCGTAAGTTCCTAACAGGACATCTGTGAATGTTATGGTGTCTGTTGTGCTGTTTTGTGCAGTTCCATCAAATGTAACTGACCAACTGGTTCCAGAAGGCAAACCAGACGCAGTAAACGTTACTGTAAACTGTTCTGTGATGCCAAAGGCGTAAAGGTTTCCGTCATAGCTTCCAATATACATCACGTCCTCTACAACTGCTGGCGAAGCGCCTACATATCCTCCTGTTTGGTAACTCCAAACCAGTGAACCATCTGTTGCGTTTACGGAGTAAACCTTGCCGTCAATTGACCCAAAGAAAACCACATCATCTGTGACCGCGGGGGAAGAATAAATTTTGTTTCCTGTTGTGTAGTTCCATATTTTTGTTCCTGTTGTGGCGTTCAATGCGTAGAACTGATTATCCCACGAACCTACATACACCATGCCGTTGGCAACTGCGGGAGATGAAATGACCCTGTTTCCTGTTGTGTAGTTCCATATGTGGTCGCCTGTTGTATCGTTCAAAGCATACAACTTGTGGTCATCTGAGCCTACATACACTATTCCGTTTGCAATTGCAGGAGATGAAGCTACACAGTTTCCTGTTGTGTAATTCCAGATTTTGTTTCCATCTGTAGCGTTTAGGGCATATGTTTTGTTGTCTGCTGAACCAAAATAGACTACGCCGTTTACAACCGCAGGGGTTGACCCCAACTCGGCTCCTGTTGTGTAGTTCCAGATTTGACTGCCGTCTGCTGTGTCTAGAGCATACGTTTTGTTATCCGCTGAGGTGACATAAACAACGTTATTTGATACCTTTGGAGATGCTATTACATACTGCCCTGTTGTATAGTTCCAAATTTTTGAACCATCTGCAGCGTTCAAGGCGTAAACATTGTTGTCATATGAGCCAACATAAACCACGCCATCAAAAAACGTCGGAGACGAATCAACATCACCTCCTGTTGTAAAGTTCCAGATTTTTGTTCCCGTTGTAGCGTTCAAAGCGTAAACGTTGTTGTCTTGTGAACCAACATAAACAACCCCGTCAACCACCGCCGCAGACGAATACACAATTCCCCCTGTTGTGTATGACCACTTGGTGTTGTTGGTTAGTGGTCCAGTTGATGGCGTATGTCCTGTGTTAGCATTATCGTAACGAAAGTTCAGCCAATCATTTGTTTTGTCTGCTTTTGCTATTTGCACGTTGATTACGCATGATAAAATTGGTAATAACAAAACTAGTGTCAGAAATACTACCTTTCCCTGTTTCGTATATCGCATGATATGAGTTCCCCTGTTTCATGTTTCATGGGAACGATTTTGCTATTTATTCATTGTTAATTTCGGATTCAGATTTGCATATAGTTATCAATTACGTTGATGAAAATGAGTAAAAATTGTCTCAAAATACAATTGTCAGTAATATTTTTCGTTAAACTTAGTTCTGGTGCAAAAAACCTTCAACAGCACTCAAACAAAAAAGAAAAATTGAAACAAAAACGGGTTTTGTTTTATTTCTGCATTACTTGTTTTTCATCAACCCATTTTTGTTAATGACAATCTTGTTTGTCATGCCGTGACTTTTTCGTACAATCAAGCCTTTGAATTCCAGATAATCCAAGATTCTGGTGATTTTGGCTTTTGGAAAACCTGTTTGCGTGTGCAAGTCGCTTTGCAGGA
>PIXS01000183.1 GCA_003096255.1 Candidatus Bathyarchaeum sp.
ACTTCATGATCTTTTTCGCTTTTTCCCTCATTTCAGGTTTATAACAGTGCACTAGACATTTTCCACAAGTAGGTTTCTCATCTTGGAAGGGGCATTTGCTTAAGCGTGTGGAAGCGTATGATAAAAATTCAGAACAGTCATCACACAAACGCTTTCCTTTGGGGTGATGTTTCCCTTTGCAGTAAACATGAACCATCTTATCAATTGTTTTTTTCTCTCTTTTTATTCTAGGATGTTGTTCACTCATTTACAAGCACTCTCCTTATTCATAGAACGCAAAACAAGAATTACATCTTAGTAATTAATTAAATCGATTGCCTGGTAACGCGTTAGAGGAATCTTTTTTGGAATACTTTATGCGCAGGCAACAGATCATTCCTTCTTCTGGTTAATCATATGAAAGCGAATACCTACAAAAAGAAAAATAACCAAATAAATCAACAAAATTACAACATTTACTAGAGGCCCAAAAAAGTTCTCTCCTCCTAAACCACCTCGAACTAACTCTATACTATGTGTTAAAGGAGAGAAAAAAGAAAGGATTTGTCCCCAACTTGGTAACTCAGAAATAGCAATAAAAACACCACTAATGAACAATAGAGGGATTCGAACAAAATTCAACGGCATCATAACTTGACCCGGACCTTGACCAGGAATAGATGCAAACATAATTCCCATGGCCGCAAAACCCAAAGCTGAAAGAACTATTCCAAAAAATAACGCAACAAAATCGGTAATTACTGATTGAAAGAAAATAATGCCAATAATAACGGGAATTATAGATATTCCCGCTCCATAAATGAAACCTGCAATTGTTTTACCCAACAATACTGTAGTAAGAGACACAGGAGCTGATAAAAAGCGATCAAAAGTACGAATTCTCCGTTCCAAAGGTATAGTAACTGGTCCAATCGATGAGGAAGCAAAAAAGAGTGTCTGAGCAACAAGTGCTGGGATAGCTTGTGCAACAGACAAATTTCTTCCTACTAGGAATGACAAGAATAAAGAAAATGGGAATAATACTCCAAACATCAAAGATGCGGGTTTAAGATAGTAAATCCGAATGTCTTTCTCCCCGATTGCCCAAGCAACTCTAATTGCTTTTAGAATGCGTTTAAAACCAATCAATTGTTTCCACTTCTTGAGTTACCCTTATTATTAGATTTTGTTTCAGAAGTTATTCCAGTAAGACTAACAAATACATCCTCAAGACTAGGACCTAAAGTGTTGACTGTATTAAGTTCCAGATTATTTACTGAAGCATACCGCCATATTTCGGAAAGAGTTTTTGGTGGATTATCTGTGCTTAAATGATATTTATCACCATTTTTTACGACTTCTGTTACTCCTTGGAGGGTTTTGAGTTCGGGAATTAGGTTCGTTGTGGAATTAACAAATGAGATTTCTATTGCTTGAAGTTTCTTTATTGTTCTCTTGAGGTTCTCAGGGGTATCGATAGCCGCAATTTTTCCTTTATTTATTATAGCAACACGATCACACATTTGGTTAGCTTCCTCCATGTTATGCGTTGTTAGAAAAATTGTCAAACCATCAGCATTCAATTTTTTAACTAAATTTCTTATCGTTAATACGCTTTGCACATCTAATCCCGATGTAGGTTCATCAAGAAACAGAATTGATGACTTGTTCATCAATGCCATTGCGATACAAAGTTTTCTTTTCATTCCTCTTGAGAAACCTTCCACACTTTCATAGCGGCGGTCAAACAAACCAAACAACTCGAGAAGCTCTTCAGCTCTTCTATTTCTCTCAGCTTTTGGTATGTCGTATAATCTTCCAGTGAATGTCAGGTTATCCCAGGCAGTTAGATCAGTATAAACGTTAGAAATATCGGGAACTATCCCCATCAGTTCCTTGGCTTCCACTGATTGCTTTTGAATATTATAACCCATTACTTCTGCAGTTCCCTCAGAGGGTTTGGATATTCCAATTAGCATTCGGGTTGTTGTTGTTTTACCCGCTCCGTTAGGACCTAAAAACCCGAAGATTTCTCCTTTCTTAACTTCAAAATTTATATGATCAACAGCTAGTAGCTTCCCGTAGTATTTGGTTAGATTAACTGTTTTTATTGCAAGTTCCATGGGTTATTACAGCCTGATGAAATCCTTTCTAGGTCATAGTAATATAAAATAACTTTGAGAAACTAGAGGTTGCGTCTGGTCTTTGGGTTTACTGTAAAGCAATTATGTTGAACCTATTAATGTGGAACCACATTTTGGACAAGTCATGCTAGAGCATGGTGTTCCACGAGTATGTGGAACTGAATACCCACAGTTAGGACATCGGCAATTGGATGGTCCACCGATTCCCTGCCTTGATCCACCTCTTCCTCTTCCAAATCCTCTTCCGCCACTCATTGTTTTTTCCTCATACACAGAAAAGTTGGTCTTCGTGGATTATTAGATTTTTGGGTACAATCACATATATGTACGTTCGGCGCTAATCGAAAATGAATGGTTATTTCCAGTCTAGGAGTCTCTTTTCTCCTTCAATTTTTTTGATGTCTGTAATGTCTTGACTTACTTCAAGAGTGCCTAAATATTTTCCATTGTTATCCCGAACTGCGAAGTATCTAATGTAAATCAGTCTATCATTGAGGTTAATCCAAAAGTTAGCAACATCTCTCATTCCATTTTTGAAAGCATCTACAATTTCAATTACTTTGTTCAAGCTTTTCTTAGGATGACATTGCTGAACTTTCTTACCAATAACACTTCTGGGACGAGGAAAAATTCTATCTCCATTCTTATTGAAGTAACTGACTTCATCATTCTCATCAACAAAGGAAATTTCCACAGGCAAAGAGTTTAACATAAACTCAATAATTTCTGATTCTAAACGCTCTATCAATTAACCTCACTTGCCGATTAATTACTCAAGAAGTTAAAATAAGCTTTTCATTGATGTTCCGTTGCCCAAAATAGGTACACTTTGGATTGGTTTAGTTGCGATAGACGACAAAGTGCTCGACTTATATCGTCGCTTTCCGCTTTTTGGAGCCATTGCTGATAATCTTTATTCTTGAAGTTTCCATGGGCACCTGCAATTCTTCTGTTATATGGATAAGTGAAGTTGCCAAGGATTTCTTTAACATACTTAACTGTCCCTTCAAGTTTTAGTTGATTGTATTCTGAAACAGCCAGCAGATATGGTGTGAAACCAAGTTGCTCAAGTTTTTCTATAGCCTCGAGTATCGATTTGTCAGGCTGAGCCTCGCCGACCCTCTTCATTCCAGCATGCTCCGCAAAGGGATTATACCGTGCCATAACAGCAATCATCTCAACATACACTCGACCGCAAAGGGGTAGACTTTCCTTGAGCAGTTTAACTGATGCGCCTATTGTTCTATATTTGGGATGAACTACGACCCTGCTGACTCGGGCAAGCTTTTCATTCAACTCCTTCATGCTCTCAAACTTTACAATAGAATTACGGAAAGGAGCCGCACTCATCGGATAAGTATAAATTACTGCCCCGCAAATTCGGTCTTTCCTCTTTAGAACAAAGATCTTCTGCAGGAAGGCGACCCTGTGGCTACGATAATGAAAACCTGCAACCTCTTTCCAATCTTCATAGGTGCCTTC